>CAMNJQ010000001.1 GCA_946541575.1 uncultured Clostridium sp.
TTCTAAGCATTCCACACAATATGGTGTATTCTTAAAACCAGCCTTTACAATCACATCTTCTTCCTTGAATATCTTTCCACACTTTGAACATTTAATTGTTTTAAAATTATTTGCTACATAAGCTGCAAACTCTGAAATTGTTTTCCACTCTTCTGGAGAATAATCCTTTGGTGGATTTTCAACTCCCCATTGTAATGCTTCTCTAATTATTTTATTTTCATTCATTCGTTTTTTTCTCCTTTAATAATAATATTTAATGCACTTTCCAATGCTTCTTTTGATTCTTTCCACATCTTAATGTCACTGTCCCATTTAGATGATTTGATTTTAGAATCACAAAACTTCTTTAATTGATTTAAATTAATAATTATATCTGATGTCTTCACTAGCCTATCCTTTCGTTAAGTTCACAATTTTTACAAACGTAATATTTTGTACCACCAAGTTTACTAATGTGCTTGTACGCTTTGGTAAAATAGAAATTTCCTCTGCAAGTAGCACACTTATAATAAACCATAAATATTTTATTTCTTTTTCTTTCCACCTTTAATATCTCCTTTAATCCACTTTCTAAATACGTCATAGTAGTTACCTTTGTTACCATATGCTTTCTTTGATATAGCCATTGCTAATCCTTTTTCTGGATCAAATTTTTCTCCATCAGCTTTTACTACTGTCTTTNGTTCCGTCTTTCCAGAATACAATAGTAGCTGGCTTGTTAAATATAACCTTATCTATTTTCATTTTTCTTTCATGAATAAAATCATCAAACCCATCAAAACCATTGTAAGTACCTACAATACTAATTCCTTCTATTCTTTCAAAATCTTTAGTTGGCATTTTTTCATTCTCCTTNTATTTCATTTTCAAAGTAGCTAATTATTTCAAACTTATACGCATCTAACCAATCTTTATCCGTATATACTTTTGTTTCAAAATTCATAAATGCATCTTTTAAATCATCTAATGTTTTTTGCTTATATTTTTCATATACTTCATCATTACACAAAGGAACTAAATCGTATATGTCGTTCACATATTCAGGCGAGTCTGTACTCAAATATATATGCCATGGAATGCCTATAACAATAATTCCTTTATGCCCAAGAGATGTTGTACTGTATAATTCTTCAATAAAATGCAAAAGGCTAGGTTTGATTTTATCAACGTAATATGATCCTTCTTCTATTGCTATTGGATATCTTTTTTTGATTTCATCAACGTAATACAAACCTTCTTCCATTGGATATCTTTTTGTTGTTGCAGATGGTACAAATGTTGGAAGATATGTTATAGATATATATTTATCATTTTCTCCATCAGGAGCTAATATACATAACTTTATTTCTTCAAAAGTTATTTTTTTTATTTGATTGCTTTTAAATTTATTCATTTAATCACTCTCCTTATAAAATATAAAATATAAAATAACTTATTAAAATTTGCATTAAATGTATACTCTGGTCAGTTATTAAGTTAATTGTTAATTTGTTAGCTTTTAGATT
Source organism: uncultured Clostridium sp. (assembly GCA_946541575.1). Classification (GTDB taxonomy): domain Bacteria; phylum Bacillota_I; class Bacilli_A; order RF39; family UBA660; genus RUG13868. The sequence continues at coordinate 1,506 of CAMNJQ010000001.1, forward strand.
ATCTGTTACCGCATGAATTATTATATTGATTACTAAACTTATGATATAGAAACTTATAGAGAAACAATTATTCACAAACATATAAATCATCAGTGGTAGTAGAGTCATAAATGCCCAACTGAACGAATGCACAATTAAAGCTACAATATAATCATATTTATATAATTCTTGTGGAGCGTTCTGCTTCCACCATTTCTTCTGCTTCATATTTGCTAAACAACCTTGTAGGTAATAATCGTCTACAATATGACAGAATATCATAATTACTAATAAAACTTCTTTCATTTAATCACTCTTCTCCTAAATATTCTTCTATAATATCTTGTATAATATCAAAAGCTCTTTCTAAACCATCACTAAAACCACTTTCATAACTTTCAGTATGGGTTTTTATAATACTTTGACTTAACATTTCTTTTTTTACCTTATCCCAAGCCTCAAGACTTTTTATTGCCTTGCCTAGTGCTTCTATTTCTTTACTTGATAAGTTTAAAGTTAAATTTCTTAGTTGATTTATTGTATAGTCATCTAAATCTTTGTAATAATCCTTTATAAATTTTAAATTATTAATAGCTTCTTTATTTGTCATTTAATCGTTTATCCTTATTCTTTATTACTGTCAAAATCTATGAACGATGGATAATCATCGCCCATGTCTACTACAACGATAACAGCTCCATTATTCTTGTGTTTTTCGCACCACTCTTTACGAATATCAATGAACTGCTCGGATGTTCCCCATCCATTTTTAGAACAATCACCGTTAATCATAAATGTATACTCTAAATTAAACAAACTAGTCATTATAGGACCTACTATACCATGTATATCGAGGTCAGTTTCAAACGTCTTTATAGCATCATCTCTTAATTTGGTTATCTCATCGAGATTCCAATGATGCACTAATGTTACTCTGTTTCTAATTGTTCCCATTATTACTTTTCTCCTTATCGTTTTTTATATGACACCATTTAGGTTCACTATTAAGATGATTTCTTAACTTTGGTTTAAATGAACATATGACAAATTTGCTATTTTCAATATTGCCATATT
>CAMNJQ010000002.1 GCA_946541575.1 uncultured Clostridium sp.
GCAATCATTTTTAAAGATAAATTATCTAATCCAACTTTATTTGAAAGTCTAGCAGATGTTTCAATAATTAGCTCATCACTAATACTATTTTTTGCCATAATATCCTCCTAACTAATTACATTATTATTATAGCTAACTCAATTAGTTTGGTCAATAAGCCATTAAAAAACTCGCATTCTCCCATATTTTATTGAGATTTGCGAGTTATTTGCCACAATATTGTTTATACTTCCTACTACTGCCACATTCTAACCATTTGGAGGTATTTATACATTTCTTGGTACATATAGTACTAAGCATAGTTTCATTATTTCGTTGATATTTGAATATTATGGTAATTTTGCTCTATGTGGACAAAATGCTGACAAAACCATTTTTTCACAATGCATTTTGTCTCCATAATCATTATATAATAAATAATTTTTAATCAGAAAATTTAGAACCAGCTAGTATATTACTTTTATTTCTATCAGAATTTCTTCTTCTACTATCAAATTCAGATTGCACTCTTAAATTTTCTAGATATGTATTATCTATTTTAAATGTCACATCAGTTTTTACTCTAATCACTCTTTCACCTTCAAGAGAAGATGTTTCAATTTGTTGATGAATAGGACTTTTTAATCTTCTAATTTTTACTAATTTTTTCTCCATTATATTATCTCCTTAAATAAAATATTAAAGATTGTTTTCTTTTATGAGAATAATTATATCAAGAGGGCTAGATTTCTATAATCAAAATTCTTTTTATTATAATTTTTTATAACTTAACTCCTATTTTTTACTTTTACTATAATATTCAACTCCTGAATATGTTCCATCTTTATTAAGTCTTCTATTAGCAATATAGCCATCCTTTTTAAATCCTGCTTTTTCCATTACTCTAGATGATTGTTTATTTAATTCGTTACATGAGCATTCAACCAAATAATATCCACTTTCTTCTAGTAAATGATTAGATACTGCCTCAAGTGCTTCAGCTGCATATCCATTCCCCCAATAGTCATATCTTATTGTATATCCAACATTACAATAATTATGTTTCTTAACTACTGTATTAACTTCTATATTTCCAACGATAGCACCATCTTTTTTTCTCTCAATAACCCATCTTTCATATTTAGAATCATCAGCTTCTTCTATCCACTCTTTAATACATTTTAATTCCTGTTCTTTAGTTAATTCAGGAAATTTTATATATGTAGATAGTCTCTTATCAGTAATAATATCATATATTGCGTCTATATCTGTTTCTTTATATCGTCTTAATATTAATCTTTCAGTCTCTATTTTTGGGCTAAGCATAAAAACCAACTCCTGTATCAATTATATCATACTTTTTTATTCTTGATGTTCCGTTACACTTTGACAATGAACATAATATTAGATTATATTAAAGAAAAAATACTTACAGCCTCTTATAAATTAAGAAAATATTACATTTTAATATCATGTTAAAAAATACTAATTTACAACTAAAAGAAGTATCTAGATACTTTTTAGATACTCACATAAAGGTATCTAAAGTATATTCCGAAGTTTTCAAAGCATGAAAAAGCCCACAATTACTGGGCTTTTATTACTTTCCATGACATTGTTTATATTTTTTGCCTGAGCCACATGGATGCGATGTTTCGTAATTCTGAGATTTTAGATATTATTCAGAAACCTTTAAAACACGCTGTTTTACGTTAATTCTCATTAAATCATATTTGGCAAAACTCTACTAAAACGTAGATAAATGTGTTGATAATTTCTAATTTTTATTTCCTACAATTACCTTACCATCTAAATTACAAATATAACAATCTGGCAATTTAGATTTTATGTATTTTAATGATTCTTTATCATTTTCAATTTTTCTTCCTACAAATACACCTTCAATTAGTTTAGCTGGCAAACCAAACATAATTGCTGATTCTCTATCTGTAGTTGAAGCATCTCTATTTAATCTATCTTGATTAATAAATTTTTCAACATATCTACTATCCAAAAATGGAGTTAAAGTTTCTTCATCAAATTCTGTATTCCATACATCATCATGAGCCAGTTTTTTTGCATAATCAGAATCCATATTTAAAATGAATGCTATTTGTCTTTTATCAGATACTAAACTTGGAATAAATCTAACTTCTTTTGTTTGATCACCCCAATACATCCACACTTCATCATCATTATTGATTTTTTCGGTAATCTCGTCAAATTTATGATAAGGAATTAATTTACTTTCAGTTCTGGAACCAGGACCTCTTCCAATTGAATATGAAATGGTAAATCCACTATATTGATTAATATAGTCTTTTAATAACATATCTTCTTTTATATTCCACATTCCAACACTATTGCATATTTTATTTTTCCTAGGTTCTTCTGTAAAATCTACAGCAATAAATCCATTATCTACAGTAAAATCAAAATTATCTAATTCCCCAAAAATTCCATGTATAAATGTTCCTTTTGATAGAGATACTTCTTCACCAACATTATATCTGCTTTTAAAAATGTCGCTAGCATCATCATAAAATAAATCTATATGATTAAGCAATAATTCTTTTGTTTTGCCATTGAACCTATTATTAATATACTCAATATATTTGTCTTTTAAATTCATTAATATCAACTCCATATTAATTATATCATATTTTTTACCAATACCACTTCCGAAGTGAACAAGCGATGATTTTTCCCTTATATTATAAGGATTTCATTAGATTTTCCAAAAGTTGTTAGATGTAGATAATGTGTAGATAGTGCTGTAATTTTTACAATTTCTACCACTTTTGTTGGAAAAGAAAAATCTCGCAAGCCCTTTATTTACCGGGCTTTACGAGATTATTTGCCGCAACATTGCTTATATTTTTTACCACTGCCACATGGATGCGATATTTCGAGCTTCTGAGAGTATAAAATGTTTTAAAACCCTTATAAAACCTTATAAATGAGTTTTTGAGAGCTTTTGAGAGCTTCACAGAGCTCTACCAAAACGTATGTAAAAACGTATGTAGATTTTATTTTTTCATTTCTAAAAAACTATAAATATCTATTTTAATTTATTATCTTTTTTTAATTTTTTAATATATTCTCTTTGTGTGTCAATATA
>CAMNJQ010000003.1 GCA_946541575.1 uncultured Clostridium sp.
CTGGAATTTTAACTGCTACTAATATCCCAATAATGACCAGTTTAGAATATGAAGACTCTTATAATTTGAAATATTTTTCTACTGGTGATATACATTGGGAATTCCAAGTCAAAATAAAAGAAAATGTCCTTCCAGAAAATAGCTTAGTAAAAATCGATTTACTCTTCGATTCGACGAATAAAGCAGTTGCAGATTGCATTCATAATAGTTTAAAGCTTAATTGTAGATTAGTAAAGAATAGACCAAGTAATAGTAATTTCTTAATAAAAATTTCATCGGAGAAATTCGATGGGTCAATTTTCTGGCAAAATTTGGAAGATGATGCCATTATTCCTTTAATATATAATCCTACTAGTTATTACCAAGGATATAATTTAGCATTCATCAATGGTCAATGGAATTATAATATACAGTTAAGGGATAGTAACACTGTTCTAGGAAGTGTCTCGACTTTAATAACCATGAATTCTAGGATAGAATCCACTGCTGGAAATACACGTATTTTATTTACCAAATGTTTCGCAATATCTACCTCTACCTCAAATACAACATTTTCATGCACTGTAATTGGAGAAAACCAGGCAATGAACGATTTGGTTTATACTAGTAAACAAACAGAAAATGAAGCAAATATACAAATAAGTACTACATTTCCTAGTAATTATGAGGAGAAGCAAATTATAAGAAATGCTGAATTATCTTTGATAAAAGCATATGATTTAGAATTAGTGAGCAATAAATGGAATTTTAAAATAAAAGTTGGAAATGATGAAAATTTACCAGTGGGCTGTTTAGTTGAAGTAGATATTGAAAAAAATAGTAAAGTGAGTTGCACATACGAAACAGATAATATATTAAATTGCAAATCTTCGGCTTCTAGTTCTAAATTAATTAGATTACAAGCAGAAAAAGTAACTGGAAGTGTAACATGGACTAATCTAAAATATAATTATATTTCGATTCCTCAAAAGATAAATTTACAATTCTCAAGATCAAAAAATGCTTTCTTTACTGATAAATGGCACTTTTTAGTTTATATTCCAAGTGTCGATGATTGTCCTGACTATTCCACAATAACTATAGATATTATTCAAAATACACAAGAAACTACGGCTACATGTGAAAAAATAAAAACAAGATTAATTTGTGTTTCAGATTTAGAGACTCAATCATCTAATGATGTTATTAAAATAAGTACTAATCAAAAATCTGGTTCTATTACATGGGCAAGTGGAATAACTGATGATAATAATGAGGTAGTAAAAGAATCTTTGGAAGATTCTAATATTAAAACTGGTAGTTTTGAATTCAGAGATGCAAATAATATGTATTATTCAATTTCAAACAGTAAATGGTTTTTCACAATTCATGCAAGTATAGGTAATGCTTTTAATATTAATCTTATAGGAATATATAAAGTGGGTATCACAGTTACTAAATCCTCAGAAAATTCAAATTCTTTAGCGATGTGTTTATTATATGATGGGCTTGATACTGGTCGATTTAAAATAAGATTACTATGTTCAAGTCAACATTCAGCCCAAACAAAAACAGATTTAATTAAAATATCCTACCAAAATATTGAATCATCCACAATAACTTGGACTCAAGGAATTACACAAGATTTCCCAATAATATTAAATTCATATTTAACAATAAAAAAAGCGTATAATTTAAAAACATCATCAGCAGGATGGGCTTTTGACGTCGAAGTAGAAGATGACACAGATTTAATTTTACCATTAAATTCTAAAGTTAGAGTGGATATAACCCAAACAACAATACCAGCAAATTGTACAGTTGATTCAGAACATAAACTTTCTTGTAGTACTAAAGATTATAGAGGAAATGTTGAGCCTAAATTATTATTACTTAAATCAGACTCTTCTAGTGTGAGATGGTCTAATACAAACGAGGAAGATTACTTCATGTTACGCCAAGTTTCTTTATCTTTTCAATCAGTTGATTATTTATATTTCTTAAATGATAAATGGCATTTTAGTCTAAAAGTAGGTGGAGTATACTCGGCTAAAATTATTATAGACATTTTATATAATGATAATCCATCCACAGCAACGTGTTACGGTGGAAGAAATTATTTAATTAATTGCACAGTAAATGAAGCCTCTCAAACAAAAACTGACTTAGTTAAATTAAAAAAGGTAAAACCTGAAGGTTCAGATTCGACTATTACTTGGACAAGCTTAGACGGAGATAAAGATATTCCTTTATGGACTGAGTTGACTTTAGATAAAGCGGATAATTTGCATAAAAATGACGATAGTACAAAATGGCTTTTTGATGCCTATATAGAAGACAATGATATACCAACAGGTGCTTTTATTATAGTAGATGTGAGATTTTTGTATTTATCTGGAACAGATGAAAGATATATAAGATATATGAACTCCACAGCAAATTGTTATCATGAAAGTAAAAAATTAGCTTGCACTGTTGTTATTCAACGAACTGGAGATAATTTATATAATTACGGTACCAATTTAGTCAAAACGAAAAATCCTAGTAGTACTTCCTCTTTAATTGAATGGAAAGGTATGACTAAGGATATATTACCTATAACACTTAATGCGGAATTGGAATACTATTACTCCAATGGAATAGTCCAAGAAGAAAGTAAAAATATTTTCTATATCGAATTATCAGTTAATACTAAGGTACCTAAAGGCAATCCATGTATTGTCGATATTATTATCGGCACTGAGAATAAATTAAGTAATTGCATTGTAGTAAATCATACAACATTAAAATGTGAAATTGATGATGATATCGATGGTAAAAAAGTATATGTAGCATATCAGAAAACTTCAGGCTCAACAATAAAGTGGAAGAATTTGATAATAAATCAAAATTTATTCGAGATAGAATTAACCTTTGTTCATACCTATGACTTTGATGTGAT
>CAMNJQ010000004.1 GCA_946541575.1 uncultured Clostridium sp.
AGATGAAGTATCTGAAAAACCATTAACAACTTCTTCTTTAGATAATATTTTTAAAATTGTTGGTTCAATTTATAAATTAGAGAAGATGGAAAGAAAAGATGATGGTTATTCATCAAACTCTTCTTATGCTAGAAGAAGTTCTATGGGATATGGTCGCAATAGTTATGGACGTGATAATTATATGCGTGGTAATTCAAATGACTATATTATGGGTGCGAGTCGACATAACAAAGAAGATGTCAAAATGGAACTTTACAAATTAATGCAAGATACTGATGATGAAAATGTCAAAGATATGTTGCAGAGTTTTATAAGAGAAATGGAGAATTAAGTCCTATCTATACTACATACTATGTCAAAAAGGGAGGCGTACCGAAAATGGTACGCCTCTTTACTTAGGAATAATTAATGATTCTATTAAAGAATCCTTAATAGCTTATTTAGTTTTTATTTTTTTTACTACCCAAGCACTTTTATTACTACCATTAATAGCTCTTACTCTTACGAAGTATTTCTTTTTGCTTTTTGATTTTTTAATAATCTTAGTTGTTTTGGTTGTATTATAAGTTTTTTTGTTTTTAAAGTTTTTCTTTAATGATACTTGAATTTGATATTTAGTGGCATCGTTACATTTATCAAATGATACCTTTATGCCTTTAACTCTTTTAGTTAATTTAAGATTCGTAATCTGCAATGATATTTTTTTAGATGCTATAGTTTTATTAGTGCTAGCTTTGGTTTCGGTTTTTTTTACCACCGTAGGTAATGTAGTTCTGTTCTTTACTTCTACTTCTGCTGGTAATACTTTAGGAGTAGGATTACCAATCTCTTTAATTATATCATTTATATAACGATCAAACGCTTCGAATCTCTGCTCTTTAGTATATATATTTATTTCTAATTTAATATCGTTTGTTTCACACATTCTTTTTAAATTTCTTGCTATTGAATTTTTATTACCTATATAAGTAGCAGATTGAAGTAAATTATCTTTTAATACAAATGTCGTTCTGAAATATTGTCTAACCCACATCATATTTTTATAATCGTCATATTTATCTATATTTTTTTCTTGCTCTATTAATTCTTTTAAATGTAATGCTCTAATCTGATTAATGGTTTGTTTTATCATTTCAAGTTCCGAAAGATAAATGTAATAATAATTTCTGATAAATATTTGAGTATTATATTTTTCTACTTTACCATTATCTCTAACTGCATATCTTTCGATGGACTTTTTGTATACAGGTAAAGCTAATCCACCGTCTGAAAAGATTGTTGCTAAAAAAATACTATCATTATTTATTTCAAAATCATTATACACATTATATCCATTGACATATATATTCTTTAATATTTCATCATGTTTAATCTTCCATTTATATGCTTTAGAATTAATTTCATTAAAATTTTCATCATAGCAATTATCATAACCAATAGCTTTTAATTCACTAGCAAGACCATCGATTAATTCAATAGCATAATCTTTATCAGATTTTGTTTCTGCTTTAACTACATTAATATTACTAACACATAAAACTAATACCAATAACAAACTAATTATTTTCTTCATTATACCACTCTCCTTTTGTTTTCTACTTCTTCTACGCTATCCATAATATGATCTGCTATTCTTACTATTACAGATACTACAACACTGTTACCAGCTTGTTTATATAATCTAGTATTGCTTATATCTGGCAATTTAAAACATATTGGAAAACCTTGTAAATTAAAACATTCTCTAGGTGTTAATTTACGTATGCCATATTTTGTGTTTACAAGTGGTACATTATGACCGCCTGTACCCATATTAGCAGTTAATGTAGGACATAAATTACTTTTGTTTTCACGAACATAAACTCTTCGCCATTGATAAATGGTATCTGTTTTTGTCATCCCTTCTTTTAATGTTTTATAAAACTTACACTTATCTTCTGTATAATAATATTTATCATCGACTTTATTATTGAAATCAATTACATCTGATAGTGTGGTTGTTAATTTTAAAGGCATAGGGAAATTAAAACAATTATACTCTTCTTTATCTAAGAATCCCACAATATATATACGCTCTCTGTTTTGCGGAACATCTCCATATTCGCAAGCATTTAAAACTTGGAATTTTACATGATATCCTAAATTCTCTAAATGCTGAAGAATAACTTCAAATGTATTACCATTATCATGTCCTACTAAATTTTTTACATTTTCTAAAAATACTATTTTAGGTTGCTTACCTAATTTTTTCTTTTCTTTAATAATTCTGACAATTTCGAAAAACAATGTTCCTCTACCCTTTTCGTCATCGAAGCCTTGTCTATATCCAGCCAAGCTAAAACTTTGACAAGGGAATCCAGCAATTAAACAATCAAAGTTTGGTATCTCCTTAGCTTTAACTTCATTAATATCTCTATGGTCAACTTTGATATCAAAATTGCATTCATAAGTTTTAATAGGATAAATATCAAATTCATTAGCATATACAATTTCAAAGCCTGCACCTTCAAACGCTAAATCTATTCCGCCTACCCCAGAAAAGAAACTTCCTACTTTCATGTATAATCCTTTCTTTGCAGCTTGCCGCACTATTTTATTAACAGAAAAAATAAGGAATACTTCTTATCCTTTCTGTTATTTAGTTATTATCTTCTTATTTCTAATATCAAAAAGATAATCGGGTTCTAAACCTAATGGTTTTATTATTGTATTGTAAATAGAGAGTCTAGGTCTCCTCTTACCCTTTTGTTGGTCTTTAACTGTTTGGGTAGCGTTAACCTTGATGTCTCCTAATGCGGTGCTGTTAATTCCTGTTTTATATATTTTTAATATATCATCCTTCTTTTCTAGCCTAGCGAATATTAACTCGTCAAATTCTTCAGATGGACTAAATGAACTTGGAGCACTTAATTCATTAGCTGAACTACCTTTTATTTCATATACAATAGGATGATTTGGATCTGATATATCAATAGCATCTCCACTACCATTTTTATTTATATGAATACCAAGTACATAAGCTACCATATATTCTGATAATTCTGATGGAAAATTAATTCCTCTTGAACCAGAAAAAGTTTGGATTTCAGTATTTAAATCTTTCCAGTGATAATATATTTCTATCACTTTGGTTATTCTAGCCTTGTCTACTTTAACCAAGTCTAATGTACCAATTTTTTCTTCTTTGCTCATAAATAACTATGAAGTATTCCTTGAGTTGATTATAACATTTGTAAAATAAAATTGGAATATATAAAACTACATTTGTTTAAAAAATAATCTTATATAAGGCAATTTTAAAATGTCTAATGTATCTGCTCCTTTCTTCATGATTACTATTTTGATTACTGTTCTACTTTTAAATATTTAATAATTGCCTAACCATAGGCTTTTTATAAAATAGGTACACCTCTTCGAATCCCACCGTCTCCGCTATTTATTGGCTTAAATAAGGGATTTTAAGTAATGAAAGGTGATTACTATTTTAAATAAATGATTACTATTTTTCTTCAGTGGTAATCATTGCTTCTAATTTAGTAACAAGGTTTGCTTTATAATCCATATTGCCTATATCATAGGTATAGTAATTGTTATTTACTTCAATAGAATTACCAAGTAGGCTTGATGCAATAAAAGTATTTGCTCCTAAAGATTTTATATATGAGTTGAATGTTCTTCTTAATGCGTGAATACTTTTTCCTTGCATACCTGCTTGCTTGGTTTTTTTACGTCCACAACTAGATATTGCAGAACAATGCAACTTGCCGTTCTTGTCTGAAAATACATATTCAGTCATATATCCGTATTTAGTTTCAACATCATATAATCTTTGCAATAATGTTTTGATATTATCTGTTAAAGGAAGAAATCTAATCTTATTAGTTTTTGTATTAGACATATAATAACGCTTATTTATCCTGTCGTGCTTTTCAGATCTCATAATTGCTATTCGCCTATTTTCAAAATCAATATCCTTCCACATTAATCCAGCTAATTCTCCGACACGTAAACCAGTTAAAATAGCCAATTGAACTGCGTAAGATGAAATCAAACTAGGTTTGTTTATATGGTCATCTTCCAACTTGTTCCATAATTTTACAAGTTCATTTTCGGATAATATTCTTTCTTCTGGCATTTTGTAATTTTCTGTACAGTATTTTTGAAACATTTTTATCTTTACATATTCACAAGGATTTTCAAAAATAATTTTCTTCCTTATAGAATACTTGAATAAGTTGTTTAATAATTGATACAACTGTTTAATACATTTAAAACTATATTTGCCATGGTCCAGAATATTTCTGATGAAATTGCCCACATCTACTTCTGTTATATTCCACATGTCTTTAGTTGTTAATTCTTTACCCTTAAAGAACCTTTCATAACTGTTTTCGTATTTGATTACAGTTGAATTACTAACACCTAATGCTTTTTTATATTCTACCCATAAAGGAAAAATATCTTCTATATTATGTGGTTTTAATTTCTTATAGTGATTTTCTAGATGCTCAATTAGTTTATCTTTAGATTTTTTCTTAATCAGTTTACGCTTACCATCAATCATAATATATGTTCGCCAATAACCATCATTAGCTTCCCATATACTATAATTGTGATATTGTGATATGATATTATCCATTTTCTCCTTTTCAGATACATTAGACAATATCATATTACACTGGTCTCGGAGTCTTTGCAAGTCTTCAACATTAAACTCCATCTTTTACTCCTATTTTATTTTTAAGACGATATCGTCTTAGTTGTATAGCGCCTACTGATCTTTTGATTTGTTTAGATAAAGCACTATCAGTAACCCTTTGTTCAAGAACAAGTCTGTCTTCAAATTGAGTCCAAGTTCTAGGCTCATATGCTTTACAACCATTTCTATAACGATATCGCTCTTTTTGTTTTCTTCTTGTTTCAGTATACCTTATTAAATCTTTATACTTACTTTTTCTCATTTTCTTCTTCCTTATTGTATTTTATTCCCCTCTTATTTCTTTTACATATGGTAAGCCTAAAAGAATGTCGCAAAATTCTCTCCATTCAAAAAGTTTATGATTACTTCTTTGATTTATAATATTCATTACATTCTCATAATTCATACTAACTGTAGCTTTAAGGTTATAACCTTGAGGAAGCAACTCTAACATAGCTCTCCAATATTTCTTTTCTTTGGTTTCATTA
>CAMNJQ010000005.1 GCA_946541575.1 uncultured Clostridium sp.
TAATATTATTATTTAGATTTCTTAGTTGTAGTCTTCTTAGTAGTTTTTTTTGCTTCTTTTTCAGCAGCTTTTTCTTTGATTGCAGCTTGTACACCAACAATTATTTGTGGTCCTAAAACATAGTCACAATGAATATTTGTGGGCCATAGGTATAGTATCAATAAAGTTTTGGAGGCTTTAGGCAATGTCACGATAAAGTTTAGGGGTACTAAAGCATAATCACCATAAATATTATTGGGAACTTAATAATATAGCCACAGCAATGTTTGGGGGTAATTATTATTTTTTTTCTTCGTCATTTCCTATAACATATGCTGGAGTATCTTTAAATCTATCAACATTTGGATCATATTTAGGAGTTTCATTTATAAGTTGCTCTTCTTTTTTTGTTGCTTCTACATTAATGCCAAAAATTATATTTAGCTTTTCTTCTATTTGTTCTTTCTTGAAAGGTTTTGATATATAATCAATAAATCCTTCACTCTTATATTTTTCTTCAGCGCCAGCTACTGCATCAGCAGTTAGTGCTATTGTTGGAATGTTAAAGTTAGGTTTTTCTTTAAGTTTAGATAGAGCTGTTTCTCCACTCATATTAGGCATCATGATATCCATAAGTATTAAATCATATTCATTACCATTAACAACTTTATCTAAACACTCTTGTCCATCATAACATTCATCAATTTGGAAATTAAATCCATCTAATGCTCTACGGGCAACTTTAATATTAAGTTTGTTATCATCAACAATTAATACTTTTTTATTAGATAATGAAGAAGAATTATTGCTTACTTCATTTGACGTGATAACTGGCTTTATATCCTCTTTTGGTTTTTCTTCTATTTTTTGTTCTTCTTTCTCTATCTGATTTGAAGTTATATTAATTTGCATTGTTTGATTAGGATCTGTCATTTGACTTATTTTTTGAGGTATTTGTACTATAAATAATGAACCTTGTCCGAATTGAGACTGAACATTAATTTTTCCACTCATCATCTCTACTAGCGCTTTAGTAATTGCTAAGCCAAGTCCTGTTCCTTCTATTGTAGAATTCATTTCAGCATCTAATCTCTCAAATTTTGTAAATAGTTTACTTATGTTTTCGCCCTTTATACCCTTACCAGTATCTCTAACACTAATAATTAAATTACTAATATTATTTTGATTAATACACTTAGCTGATAATTCAATGTCACCTTGCTCTGTATATTTGATTGCATTTGTTAATAAATTATTTATTATTTCCTTTATATGTGTTTTATCTCCTATCAACTCATATGGAATATCAGAAGCTATATTAATTTTAAAATTAATATTTTTTTCTCCTATTCGAATAGCATCTATTCTAGCAAGAGATTCTATTTCTTCTCTAAGGTTATATTTTACTTCAGTAATTTCCATTTTATTAGCTTCTATTTTATTAATATCAAGAATATTACCTACTATTTCAAGCAATGTTTGAGAGGCTTGCAAAATATAATCAGCGTCTTCTACAATTTCAGGATCTGCTGTATCTTTATGACTTTGAATATCTTCACTAAAACCTACAATAGCATTCAAAGGAGTTCTTATTTCATGAGACATACTAGATAAGAAATCTGACTTTGCTCTATTTGCTCTTTCTGCTTGTTCTTTTGCAAGTTCCATCTGTTTTAGCATTTTTAGGTCTGGGTTTTCTATTGTAAAATACATTATGTAGTTCATAAATGTTAATGCAATTGAAATAATTATTAAATATGGATTTAATTTAAATAATATAAATATTATTATTAATATAAAAAATATAGCAAAAACTGGTATATATCTCTTATCAAATTTCTTTAAATTTAATAGGCAAATAATAAGTGAAATAATATAAAAAATAAAACATACAACATATGTAAATTGAACAGAACTTCCAGTTATGGAAAAATGACCATCAATCTCTATAAAGTTAATATCTAAAAATGTTATAAATAAAAATATTATAACTTCTAAGAATATTATATAAAACCTAGATGATTTAAGAAGTTTTTCAAATTTATCATTTGATATCAACAGTACATATAATAATAAGCAGAAGGTGTAATTTATCAGCAAAACAAATGTACCTCTATTTAAAATACTAGATAAAGTGTCATCAAAAGCATTTGTCCCATCTAAAGTAATATATTGTAAAAATGATTCAATAATACTTGTAATTAAAACAAATACAATCATTAATGAATATATTTTATTTTCAAGTAAATTAATTCTCTTTTTTGAAAAATATACAACGCATAATAAAATAGAAAAGAAGATTGAACAAGTTGGTAAAAGATATCCCATATATAATCACCCTATTATGATTATATCATATATCTTTAAAATCTTCCTTGATAATCTTCTCTTTTTCTAGTCATAACTAATTTTTTGGCGTATAGTTGATGTTGAATGTTTTCTTTTGTAGGTTCAATCGCTGCAATAGGTGCAAATACATCTTCAGGGTTTACAACTCCTTTTGGATGATATGTAGCTGTTTTTTCAAATTCTCTATCATATCTATCAACAGTTTTCATCATGGCCTGCATTATGTCTTCATATGCATCTGATGAACTGTCAAATCCTTTAAGTAATTCTTCTCTAGTAGTTTGGCCATATTTTTCCATCATCATATAATACCATGTTGCAAGAACGTCTCTGTAGTAGTCCAAAGCTTCTCTTTCTGGCATACATGTAATATCTATTGGATCATCAACAACCGTGTGAATTGGATTTAACTTTCTAGGCATTCTTTGGGTTGGATCATAAATATAATGAACGATTGGTAATACCAGTGAATTTGTTTCTTTGGCTAATCTATAAACACCAGGCCAGAAATGTTCAAGTAACTTGTGAGGATTCTTATTCCATACTCCCTCCGGAGCCATCATTATGTCCAATCCATTTTCAATTACTTTCTTACCTTTTTCTTGGGCTGCTATTTTACTTCCTTTAGACTTTCTATTTACTACTATACTTCCAAGATGATAAGCCATAACTCCATCAAAAGTATTATAAAATTGAGGAAGGCTTCCGAAAAACATTGAGAATGGACGAGATACGCTTAATACTGATGCTAATACATCATCTTTAAACGAATGATTCATAGTCCATATAACAGGCCTATCTGGTAATTTAATTCCTGGATCTTCATCATATGTTAGACAACTTTCGTCAACCTTTTCACTTGATTCTTCTTTTTCTAATTCTGCTTTTCTTTTTGAATAAGCAAGTAATTCATTTCTGTTTTCAAATACTTGACCGGTCTTTAAAGAATACTTACCAAACTTCTCTATTGTTGGATATATAACATTAGCTCTAAATCTCATATTTTCAATTGAAGAAGCATTTTCGGGACTTAAATCCAATAAGTATCCATAATGTTTTAAATTATGAAAGAAAAAAGGTCCAGGTAATAAATCATCACCTACTAAATCAACATAATCAGTTAATCCATCTTTATGTTCAGTTAAAAAAGATTCTATTTTTTTAATTTTTTTATCATCTATACCGTGACTTTTTAAATAAGCTAGCTGTTCACTACTTAGCTTTCCATCAAATTTTTCCATAAACAAATCCCCTTCTTTGTCAAAGATATAATACACTATTTGTTTGAAAAAAGCAAATATCAATAAAAAAGACTAGATTTCTCTAGTTGGACTTGTCAAAGAAAAGTAGACAATAAAAAGATACTATTTGAACCCTAGTTGAGTTCTATACTCAATTGGGGTTTTATATTTTAAAG
>CAMNJQ010000006.1 GCA_946541575.1 uncultured Clostridium sp.
CAAAGACATCCAGATATTGATAGAGATGATTTCAGTAAATGGGTTAATAATGAAATAAATGCATATATTAATCCAAATCAAGAATATGAAGTTGGTTCATCAAAAGGATTTAATGGAGAATTTTCATTCAATCCAAATGATGTGGAAAAAATAATGAAATCTCCAGACTTTTTTGAACATCTAATGGATTATGCAGAAGAAGTATACAATAATTCATATTCAGTTGCTAAGGATCCTTTAACGTTTACTGCTTCAGCACATTTATATTATGATATTAATCATACTAATATAGAAGAAAACTTGGATTTTGATTCAATAGAACTATTTACTTATAATCAATATGGAGATGCTGGATCAATTGTAAATCCAGGAACTAGTTTTACTGGTTTGCAACAAATATATGATAGCTATCTTGACAAGGATGTATCAGAAATAATAAAAAGTGGTGAATGGAGATCCCAAGCTGAAACTACTATTCAAAATGCTCGAAACATTCTTAATGAATTTGCTAACTTTGAAGGACAGTTTGAAATGTTAGATGGGGAATTTGGCGATGCATTATCAGAAAACTTAAAAACTACCTATAATGATTTAAAATGTTTAAAAGAATATATAGAAGATAATTTACCAAAAGTCACAGAATTATTAGATAAATTAAAAGAAAGCGTAGAAAAGAAAGAAAAACTTGAAGAACAATTAGAGAAACTACAAACAGAAATTGATACTTTAGTTGCCAACAAGCCACCAGAAACTATTGCTTGTACGCATATAAATAGTGATGGAGAAATAGAACACCCTGGAGGAGATCCGAATAGTGAATATGCAAAATGGAGTGAAGAAGTAGCAAAATTAAAAGCAGATAAATTTAAACTGCTTCAAGAAATAAAAGTTTGTGAACAAAATCAAAAAACATATTTAGCAAGCATAAAAGTATATGATGATGTATTAATATCTTATGACTCAACAAGCAAAAATTTTAATCAATTGCTACAATAAATTCTATTTAGATTTTTTATAGACAATAAACATATATTATAGTATTCTAAAGGTAGGAGGACACTATGAAGAAAAAGTATTTATTATTAACAATACTATTCGTTTCATTATTTGTATTTGTAGGATGTGGAAAATCTGATAATGAATTAGTTGGTACTTGGAAAGGATTAACTGATGGAGAATCTCGTGAAATGCAAATTGAAACTACTTTTGAATTTAAAAGTAATGGTGATGTAAGCTATTCTAACGAATATGGAATTGATAGTACTGGAACATATGAAATTAAAGAGAATAAAGTAGATATTAAACTAGAGTCATGGGATAAGACAAAAACTTATGAATTTAAAGTAGAAAATGACAAATTATCATTAAAAGCTACTGATGTTTATTCACCAAGCTATTCTGAAATGGTAAAACAATAAAGAATCTTAAAAACAAGATTCTTTTCTTTTAATTATAAAAGCTATATGATACAATAAAATCGTAAACTAATAATAGAGAAGAGTAGATTAAATATGAGAAAGTATTTATTGATTGTTTTGCTTCTTTTATTATACTTCCCAATAAATGTAAATGCTAGTAAAGGTTGTTGCTCAAAACATGGTGGAGTTTGTGGATGTTCTTATAACGGTAAAAGCTTATGTTGTGATGGAACTGCTAGTAAATCTTGTGGATGTACTCCACCTCCAATATATGGATGTACTGATTCAAGAGCTAATAATTACAATCCAAATGCAACAGTAAGTAATGGAAGTTGCAGTTATGACGTGTATGGTTGTACTGACAAAAATGCCACAAACTATAATTCAAAAGCAACTAAAAATGATGGCAGTTGTAATTATCCAGTATATGGATGTATGGATAGTAAAGCAAATAACTATAATGCTAATGCAACAAATGATAATGGAAGCTGTACATATGATATTTTAGGATGCACAGATGAACTTGCAAATAATTATAATAAAGAAGCCACAAAAGATGATGGAAGTTGTACGTATGACATTTTAGGATGTACAGATGAACTTGCAAATAATTATAATAAGGAAGCTACAAAAGATGATGGAAGCTGTACATATGATATTTTAGGTTGTACAGATGAACTTGCAAATAATTATAATATGGAAGCCACAAAAGATGACGGTAGCTGTATTTATTACATTTATGGTTGTACAAATATATTAGCAAAAAACTATAACAAAGAAGCAACAGAAGATGATGGAAGTTGTATATATGATATTTTAGGATGCACAGATAAATCTGCAAAAAATTATGATCCAGAAGCAACAATAGATAATGGAAACTGCTATTATAAAGAAGAAAAAGATAGTAATTTAGAAAATGAACCTGAAGAAGAAAATGAAATAAAAGAAGATAGTTATGAAGATTATAGTCAAGATGATGAAACTTTTCCAATTTTAGCACCACTTACAGTTCTAACAGGAACAGGTTTACTAGTAGCAAAAAAGAAAGGTTTGCTAAAAAAATAAAAAGAAAAGGCGGTATTTATGAAGAAAAACAAAAAAGCAATTGTAGTTATTGTAGTAGCAATATTATTAATAATCCTTGGATTATCACTAATATTTATTAATTCAAATAAAAAAGAAGAAAAGAAAGAAGAAAAAGAAACAAAAGAAGAACTAAAAAAATTACCATTACCTGAGGTAACTGGAGGAGAAAGAGGACAACTTGGAATAGATAAAAATATAAATGAATCAAATATTGATGAATACTTAAATAGAAGTGATTCAGTATATAGAGATATGAGAATGTTAGATGACCCTGCAAATTATGAAAATATAGGAGGAGATAGATTCTTATCAGGATATATAAAAGGATTTGAAGTAGTACCACTACCTTATATAATTCCAGTAAATGGACTTCCTGATGCTGTTGGAAAAACTTACTCTGGTAGAACACTATTTGATATTGATGAAGAAGGCAAATATATACCTAATTATCAAGAGTCAATGTCTATAATTGAAGAATTGTTCCCTAAAGATAAAGTTATATTCTTAATGTGTGGCGGTGGAGGATATGCAGGTATGACAAAAGCATTTCTTGTATCACTAGGATGGGACGAAACTAAAATATATAATATTGGAGGACATTGGTATTATGATGGAAAAAACAATATAAAAGTAGAAAAGAATGAAACAGGATATGATTTTAGTAGTGTACCTTATCATGAAATAAAATTTGATGAATTAACAGAAATAGAAAGAGAAGTAAAACTTCCAATATATATAGATGATAAATACTATAATTATGAAGTAGGAACCATAAAAGGTTTTGGGTTAGAAGATTATGATAATGAATTAAGAGCTACAAAAGGTACTCCAAGAGGAGATGAACTTGATAGAGAGCTAAATAAAAGTGCAGATGAAGCTGCTTTAAGATTAAATAAAATGCTCGAAAATAGAGAATCATTTATACTTAGTGTATTTCCATCTGAAACGTGTCTTGGAGATGCAGGAGAGTCTTTAACAGGTAATATGTTTGATATAGCTTCAAAAACTAATTTATATTTTTATAATACAGGATTACTAGTATATAGAAAAACAGAACTATACAAAATAGTAAAATATGCACCAACAGTAATAATAGTATATAAAGGAAAAGTACTTGCATATATTGATGCAGAAAGCGATGAAGATTTAAAATATAGTAAGTCAGTAGAAGAACTTGAAAAATGGCTTACACAATATGTTTATTTAAACAAATAATGAAGAGGTGAAAAGAAGTTGGCAAGAGTAGTAGAATTACAAAACGTAACAAAAAGATATGGTAAAGTAACAGCATTACAAAATGCTAATTTATCCATTGAAACAGGAAAAATAATTGGCCTTTTAGGACCAAATGGAAGTGGTAAAACCACTTTAATGAAAACAATAATGAGAATAATAAGAGAGCAAGAAGGAAAAATTTTAATTAATGGATACCCTGCAAGTTATGAAACAAGAAAATTTATATCGTTTATGCCTGATAGAGAATTTCTATATGATTCTATGAAAATAGAAGATGCAATAAAATACTATCAAGAAATGTTTCAAGATTTTGATTTAAATACAGCAAATGAATTATGTAGATTGTTAGGATTAAATACATCTGATTATATAAATACATTATCAAAAGGTAATAAAGAAAAAGCAGTTTTAATGTTAACATTATCTAGAAAAGTACCAATTTATTTACTTGATGAGCCACTAGGTTCTCTTGATCCACTCATAAAGCATGAAATGTTAACAGTAATAAAAAGAACAATTAATAGTGATAATACAATTATTATTTCGACCCATCTAATTAAAGATACAGAAGAAATAATTGATGAAGGAGTATTTATAAAAAATGGTTCTATAATTACTCAATTTGATGTAAAAAGTATTGGAAAAGATCTAGAATCATATTATTTGGAGGTATTTAGCAATGTTTAATTATTTAAAATGGGAATTAAAAGATTATTTAAATGGCCAAACAAAATGGTTTATAGCAATAGCAATAATATTTGCTTTAGTATTAATATCTGGACTAGACGTTTTATTAATATCATTAGCTTTCTTAATAATAATGCTATTGTCACTTTTTGAAACTTATTTTGCAGGAACAAAACATGCAGTTGATACATTTAGTAAAAAAACATTTCTACTAGAAAGTATGATACCAGTATCAGGTAAAAAAATACTTTTAGCAAAATATATTTTAGGAATTATTATTAATACAATTTATGGATTTATTGTGTTCTTAGGAATAATAGTTATTTCTATTAAGGGAATAGGTATAGAAAATACTCTTGAAGGATTAAAAGAAATTATTAATTATCAAAATCCAGTAGAATTATTACAAACACTACTAACAATAATTTGTTCATCAACATTATTTTTATCAATAGTAGTATTATGTTTTGTTGGAGCAAAAGCATTAAATCCAGGAAACAAATATGATAAAATTGTTGGATTTGTCTTTGCATATATAGCTCTTTATTTTACAAGTACCTTTTTAAATAATGCTTTTGGTAAAGATGTTAACATAATGTTAGTTAATTTAGTATTTCTATGTATAACTTCAGTAGCATTTTTTATAACATCATACTTAGTAGAGAATAAATTAGAAATATATAGCTAGATATTGTAAAAATAAACAATTAAAGTATAATAAAAGTATATTGGAAAGGGAAAAAATATGGAGAAAGAAAAAAAAGTAAAAGAAGAAAAAGAAGAAAAAGAAGAAAAAACAAATCCCAATGATTTTGCAATAGAAGAAAAAAGTCAAAAGAATTTAAAAACAATAAGTAAAATTATTTCAGTATTTGCAAAAATAGGAGAAGTATTTTCAATAATTGGAATAGTAGGAATAGTTATTGCAATGATAACTGTACCAATAATTACATCAAATATTAAAGTTAGCAATAGTGAAGAAATTAAATATGTAGAAGTATTTGGACAACAAGTAGTATATGAAAGAACTGAAGATAAAATATCTTTTTATCTAAAAGATGATGAAGAACATAAAACAGAAGTAACAGATAAAAGCGATGTTGTTGCATTAGGAAAAGCAATTGATTTTATTGAAGACAAGAACTTATCTAAAATTGCTATAATTGCAGAAGTATATTTTGTTTTAATAATTGCAGTACTAGTAGTAACAGTATTAGAACTAAAGAAAGTATATCAATTATTCAAAAATATAAATGAAGGAAATACACCATTTACAAAAGAAAATAATGAATTATTAAGAAGTATTGGAAAATATTTATTAATAATATTTGTAATATCATTTGTAATGGAAATGTTTACATCAATGATATTTGATACTTCATCTCCATTAAATATAACAACAATTTCAGAAATATTATTTGTATATTGCATTATCTATATCTTTGAATATGGATTTAAATTGCAAAAAGCTACTAAAGGAAGAATTTACTCAGAGTAATTCTTTTTTTTTATAATTAACAAAAAATTGAAATTATAAAAAAACTATAATAAAATATTTATTATAGGAGAGTTTATGAAAAAGAAAAATAATAATGGTATTGAAATTAAAAAAAACAATAAAACCAATAAACAAGAAATAATAAATAATGAATCTAAAAAGAAGAGAAGTAAAGCATTTACTTTAATAGAATTGTTAGCAGTAATTATTATTTTAGGAATACTTATGATAATAGCAATTCCAAGTGTTACTACCTATATTAGTAATTCTAGAAAAAGCTCTTACATTGATACAGCAAAAAATATTATAGATGGTGCAAGGAACAAAGTTAATGAAGGGAAATTAGATGTATATAATCCAACAGTTACTTATTATCTACCTGGAAGTTGTATAAATACAGAAAATTCTTTTAAATCTCCATATGGGGAGTTTACTGAAGCTTATGTAGGAGTAACTTTTAATGGAGATAATTATAATTATTACTGGATCAGTACTGATACAGCTGAAATGGGAATCAAAACATTAACTTCATATGATAAATTAACAGAAGAGAATGTAGAACCTGGAGTAAAAGATACAGATATAAAATTAGATGTTGGAGTAGATGGAAGAGAAACTATAATTGTATTTAATAAAGATTGTACTGAAAAAAGTGAACAAATTGCTTTTTCGTTCGTAGATTCAGAAACTGGAGAACAAAATCAAGGGAAAACAGCAACATTTATAACTGGAAATGAAATTACAGTTAAAATGAAGAGAATGGCAGCAAATAATAATTCATTAAATGGAAGAGAAATTGACACCAATATAACAGCATTTAGAAAATCAAATGTAGAGCCAAGTGAAGAAAATAAAGGAGAGAATAATATAGTATCAACCAGTGATTCAGACTATCCAATATACATATGGTACGATAGTGGAACTATATATTGGTGGAGTGAAGATAATACACCATCACTTAATGAAGATGCGGGATATATGTTTTACTTAATGACTAGATTAACAGATGTTTCTGGTGTATCAAGTTTTGATACTAGCAAAGTAACAGATTTAACTTCTTTCTTTGAAGGTAATACACTTATACAAGATTTGTCTCCTATTAAAAATTGGAATGTATCCAATGTTAAATACATGGACTGGTTATTTTACGGATGCTTAAATGTTGAAGAAATAGATTTAAGTAATTGGAGTACGCCTTCATTAACATACATGGCAGGCATGTTTGGAATGTGGGATATCAATGATCAGATGACAAGTAATTCAAAACTAAAAAGGATAAAATTCTCTAATAAGTTTGATACCAGTAAAGTAACAGATATGTATGGATTATTTGGAAATGCATTACATATAGAAGATTTTAGCTTCCTTAGAAATTTTAATACATCTAATGTAATTTATATGGATAAAATTTTTCAAAATAGTCTATCAAATTTAGATTATATAAGAAATTGGAATACCTCTAAAGTTGAATCTATGTATCAAATGTTTGCTTATAATGATAGATTAACTGAAGTTAGTTCACTAAACTGGGATACATCAAATGTTAAAAACATGAATGGATTATTTACTAATTGTAAAAACTTAACTACAGTAGATTTATCAAACTGGGATACAAGTAGTTTGGAAAATATGGGAGACTTCTTAGCAGTAAGTGATAATGTAGTTAATATAAATCTTAGTGGATGGAATACATCAAATGTAACAAAAATGTCATATGCTTTTAATGGTTTATACCATATAGAAGAATTGGACATAAGTAGTTTTGATACAAGAAAAGTAACAAGTTTTAAAAGAATGTTTAACAATTCTACAAATTTAAGACACATTTATGTAGGAAATAACTGGGATACATCTAAGAATACAGATGAAACGAGACTTGTTTTTCCTGAATCTTCCAATTTGCCAAATTTCAATAGAAATAATTCAAACTATAGAGATTTAAGTTATGCACATACTGGACAAGGTGGATACTTGACATTAAAAAGTAATTAAATAAGAGGGATTAATATGAATTATTGTAAAGAATGCGGCAAAGAGTGCTAATTTGCTATATGTAATGAATGTTTAGAAAATAGAAAACAAGAACAAGCAGCAAAAAATGCTAAATCATATGCCATCTTCTACTGGATTTATTTTTTATACTTATGTTTGTTCTTAACTTGTTAAGTGATATTGTAGATAGTTTATCTTTTGGAGAAGTAGAAACAAAAGTAAATCCAGTTGTAAGTATTATTAGATCATTATCAGGAATTATGTTTCTAGATTTAATACCATGCTTATTATCTCTTCATTATTCAAAAATAGCAAAAATGAATAGATTATATTTATATAATATTATTATATTGGTTTTAACTATTGTGACTATGATTATAGAAAAAAGAAAAAATAATTGAATAAATTAGTTAACATATTGTATAATATTATTGGAAAGAAAAAATATCCATAAAAAATGGATAGACTTGATTCAGTCTCAAGCACTTTCCTTTTGAGTAATGCCTGATAACCTTTTGGGGATATCAGGCCTTTTTTATTTTAAAAGTAAGATTATTACAATTAAGAATAAAAGTAAAATTATGAAATATAAAGATTTCTCTCTAATAGTCATAAAAATCACTCATTTCATAATCCCCCCCCTATATATGAAAGGAAAGTACCTGATAAAAGTCTATCCAATATAATTATTAGACATAAGTAATAAAAATTCCAAAAAAATAAAAAAAATATGATAAAATAAATATATAAAGTAGGATGATGATATGAAGAAATATTTATTATTATTTATAACATTTTTATTATTAATAACACCAGTAAAAGCAGAATCAAAATATTTATATGATGTATTAAAAGAAGAAGCAGAAAAAGAAGGTGGACTTGCTAAAGAATATACTGGGGAACATCAAGACTCCATTACAAAAGAAGCAACGCATAAAATATATCACTGGTATGCAGAAACAGATGGAGATGGAAGTCAAATAAGAAATAAAATGAATTTAGTTTTTGGTGGCATTTGTTGGAAAATAATACGTACCACAGATACTGGAGGAGTTAGATTACTTTATAATGGACTTGCTAGTAATGATAATAAATGCACTGGTAATGATGATGGAACAATTGAATATAGTTTTACATTAATGTCCACTAATAGTTATAATAATAATAATTATTATTATAGTGATAGTTATACTTATGATAGTTCTACAAATAATTTTGTATTGTCAGATAATGTTACTCAAATTATGTTTGATAGAACAAATATAGATCAAATTAGAGGCAAATATTCATGCTTTAGTAATAATACATCATGTAATCGTTTATATTATGTTATAGATGAACAAAATAATTATTTTAATACTATTACATTCTATAAAAATCAAAATAATTCTTCAATAATTGGAATTGCAAATTATAATTACGGAATTCAAACTCCAAATGGTGGTGGATATTTACGATCTAGTAGAAATGATACAATAAACATGATTAGTTCATCAGATTATTTAAATCTTTATTCATCTCAGTTATTAAACGATAGCATTTATGCATCTTCAGAAATTGCATGGGATAGTTCAAATAATAATTGGAAATTAGTTAATCCAATTACTATTAAGACTTCAAATATAAATGAATTAGTTGGGAAATACACATTTGGTAATTATATGAAAACATCAACAGGAAAATCTGTTATGTATGTATATAATGTTAGGTCAAATGACTATTATTATTATGATGTACCAGATATATCTAAATGGAGAAATGTTAACGTAAGTAATACCATTTATTATGGAGATAGTTATATTGTAAATAATGATGGAACGTATTCTTTACAAAGCCCTTCTACAATGTTGAGGTCAAATACTAGATATGATTATAATAGAATAGTAAGAAAATATGTTTGTGTAAATGGAACTTCAGATGCTTGCTATGAATTATGGTACATTAGAACAGCGAATGATATGGGTGTTCATAGAAGTACAACTTCACTTCAATATAAATATGCTTCTGGATACACATATAATAATGGGATCTTTAAACTTAACGATGATAGAATTGATTATTGGAATACCAATCTTGAATTAGAATCAATAAAGACTCATAGATATACATGTTTGTCGGAAGAAGATGAATGTAAAGATATTTATTATGCATACTATGCTTCAAGCAGCAGCATAAATTATATTAAATTAGAAAAAGATGAATTACCAGAGGATATTTTAAATCAATATTTTACGGATAATGATACGGATTCAAGTGTAAAGAAAGTAGTAGATTTTTGGTATGAAAAAAACTTGATAACATTTAATGATTATATAGAAGATAATATATATTGTAATAATAGAGCTACAAATTCAATAGCAGGATGGAGTTTAAATGGTGATAATACAAAAAAAATTGAAATTAATGATAATTTTGGAGAAAACCAATTAAAATGTTTTAATCAAACAGATAAGTTAAGTGTAAATAATTCAAAAGCAAAACTAAAGTATCCAGTTGCACTTTTATCAAGACAAGAATTACAATTAATTAATAATTCTGTTCCATTAGCAATGAATTATTCAATTTGGACACTAACACCAGATATTATTTATTCGGACTATGTATGTAATAGTTTAATTGGATATTACGGTGATTTAGGACATGATGTCTGTAGCAATGTACATAATTCTTATGGAGTAAGTCCAGCAATATCATTAAAAAAAGGTGCAACTTATTCAAGTGGTGATGGATCAGTTGATAATCCATATGTATTTGAAAGTATATATAGTAGTGTTAATATAAAAACTATAAATGAAACAGATAGTATAAATGTAGAAATAGATGACTTAACACAAGTAGAATATAATGAAGAAGTAAAATTTAAAGTAACACCAATAAAAGGTTATAAATTAAATAATATAAGAATATTAGACGTAGATAATAATGAAATAGAATTTACTGCTACAGAAAATGAAAATGAATATAAGTTTACAATGCCAACAAGTGATGTAACAATAATACCAAGTTATGAAAGAGTATCAAATAGTGTAACAGTAGAAGAAAATAGTAGTGAGCAAATAATAATAGAAGTAAATGATTCAAGTGCAGTATTATATGAAGATAAAGTAAAAATAAAAGTACAAGAAAAAGATGGATATAAATTA
>CAMNJQ010000007.1 GCA_946541575.1 uncultured Clostridium sp.
TTACTACATTTATTCCCTTTATAGTCTTCTATTTCATCAATATAATTTTGTGTTACTAATGTATTTATAGGAACAATCTTAGCATGTAAAACGTCTGATGGTCTATATTTTCTGTTATCATTAAAAAACTCTTTACCTGACTCCTCTATTGTTCTTGAAATATTATTATAATAATCTTCTCTAAATCCTTTTAAATTGCCTGTAAATGTTAAAACCGCTATTATTGAGATTATTCCTATTATTATTACTGCTCCAATTATTTCGATTAATGTAAATCCTTTTTTATTCTTCATAATATCACCTCTAACTATTAGATTGTATTGCAGAAATCTTAACAACTAATTCTATACTAGGAGAATCAGGGTTATTGGAATTATAATCAAAAGCCTTTTTTCCCCAAAATGTATCTAATTCATCATTGCCTGATTCAAATGGCCAAGTAACATTTAATGAAAAATAAGTTCTACCACTATTTGGAGTTAATGATTCATTAGACAATGAAAGAGAAATCTTAAATGGATAGTCTCTTGCTAATTTATTAATCATCATATCACTAGTAAGAGTTGTTTCATCAACTACATATCTAACTCCTAAAATAGTAGCACTAACTACTTCAAAATAAATTGTAGCTTGTTTTTCACCTAAATTGTATGCTGATACACCATCGTCATAATCTGGCATTCCAGGATACATATTTGGAATAACAAAATTAACATATTCACTTATCATATTGTCTTTAGACGTAAAAAGAATATTCCAAGATTCAATATGTGCTGTTATCCCAGCTGAAATTTTTGTTGCATAAACAAACCAAGCAAATGTTGTAGAAGAAAAAGTAATTAATAGCAAAATAAGAGTACTTAATCTTGCTCTTTTAAATACTATCTTCAATAATTCTATAAATGTAATTTTCTTTTTAGAATTATTCATAATTATCACAATCTTTCTACTCTTTTTTTTCTTTATTTATTGCTTGTTCTTCATCAGCAATAGAAACATTTTGATTATTTGCCGATACATCACTCTCATTAATATTTTCTAATTTATTCTTATCATCTATCATTCCTTTAATGTCAAAGAAGATAAGTAATGCAAAAGGAACAAATACAACTGTATAAAATAACACACTATTATTCATTAACTTACTAAAAATACTTAATAAATATAATCTTATTACAGCTTTACCTAAAACCTGATTAAACTCAATTGGAGCATCCTCAACTGGATTATTTATACCTTTAGTAATTATTCTTTCTTTAGAAATTCTAATAATTCTATGGGTAATTATTTTATTGGCATATGTACCAACTTTTCCCATATAAACTATATCATCACCAACTTTAAGTTCTGATACATCCACTTTTTTTGAAAGGAACATATCTCCAATTTCATACTCGGGAAGCATACTTTCAGATCCAACCGTATACATTGTATATCCAAATAAGTTAATATTATTCCCAGTAAATTTTTGAATTGCAATTAATCCTAAAATTAGTATAAGAATAACTACTATAATATTTTTAATAATTTTTAAAATTGTTTTAATCTTTTTGCCTAACATCATTTCTACTCCAAACTCATTGATTCAAATTTATCCATATAATTTTTAATTGACTTCTTAAATCTATCATGTATTTCTTTATCATTAACAACATTTTTATATTTTACTACTGTATAATACTTATCAATTAAATCAAGTATTTCTTTTTTATCTATTGCATCCAAATCCAATAGTTTTTGTAGCATACTATTAATTATCTTTTTAGATACCTCTTTTTTCTTTTCAGCAGATTGTCTTTCTTTACCATCTGAATACATATTTAATATTAAATAATTTAATATAAAGCTTTCATCAGTATAATCAAGAATTCTCCCCTCTATTTTCTCATCTTTTTCTACTTTCTCATTTTTCATATCATTATCCATATGCTCTTGCATATAGTTCCATAATTTTAAAGCATATTGGAAATTAGTATTTTTAAGTATTACATTAGTCTTCTTAATCGGTGAAGTTACTAATGTAATATGAAGTTTATTAATTATTTTATATACTTCTGAAGAAGTCAAATCTGTAACTTTATTTTCTAATTTAGTAATTCTTTCTAAAACATTTTCAATATTATTTTCATCTTTTGCTTCTCCATCTAAACTACTATTTAAAGTAATAGATATATCATATTTAGTACTTCCTACTTTTGATGTACCTTTATAAGAATATATTTTATCGTCTTTAGCAGTAGTAACATTTTCTAAAGCCTTTTTCTTTAAATTAATATAAGATCTCATATTTTGAATAAGACTATAAATAAATCTATTCTCATAAGTATCGTAACTTTCTTCTTTATTGATATTTAATATTTTTGAAGGCTTAATATCACCTGTTTTTTTATCAATTTTTTGAATTAAATTGGTATTTCTTGACAAATGCTTTATACTTTCAACAGTTATTCTTCTTGCAAGTTCAACTTTAACAATATCTTCTTCATTTATAATAAATCTATTTGGATTTCTTAAAATATTATCAATATATCTAACTGTATCTTCCATTATTTGAAGCCAATCTGTTGAAAATTCTGTCTTATCATAATCTGTTTTAATATTTAAAGTAGATATTAAATTATCATTGAATTCTTTAATTTTAGTATTATCAAATTCATTATAAAGATTAACCACTTGAAGCTCTCCAACAAGAGTATCATTATCTTCTATAACTTCATCATTTAATTCATCCACTTTATCACCTTAATTCTTTTTAAGTTAACTTCTTAAGTCTTAAAACATATTCTTTACATTCTTTCATTTTATCTTTACCAAAAGTATTATCTAAAAATTCAACATATCCATCAATTTCATCTCTTATATATGAAATATTCAATTGCTCAAATTTTCTTAATATTTTTTTTGCTATAAAGTAATCAACGCCTTCAATTTCATCTCCACCACATGCTACATAAACTGGTACAAATTTTTTCATATGTGCAACAATACGGTTACCAAATGCTATACGGAAATGTTGAATTACATAATTATCCATTTCTTCTATTTTATCAAGTGTATCTTGAGATATAGGATTTTGTTCTATAGCATCTTTAAATAAAGAATTAATATAACTAAAGTTTATATCTTGAGCAGGTACTTCAACAGGTGTAAATACTTCACCTTTTTCATTAATATCGATTGGCATAGCACGGTCGTATACTTTATCTGTTACCATAAATGTTGAGTCATCATTATTAATTGTACCAATATACCAAACATTTTCAGGTATTTGTAATTTTCCACCATGAACATGTTTTGGATCGTTTTTCCATGAACTTGCAACAAGTTCTACTATCCATTCATCATGATTAGGCATTTCTAGAATTGATAACATTTCAGCGAAATAATACTCAACACGAGAAATGTTCATCTCATCTAGGATAATTGTGTAAACATCATCAGTATATCCCGCAATATAAAGTTCTTTTAATACTTCAGTTTCATTAAACTTTTTAGTAAACTCGTTGAAATATCCAAAAAGTTCTGTTCTATCACGCCATGATGGTTGTACTGATGCAATACAAGAATCATGCTTTAAGAATTTTCCCCAAGCATAAGCTAAAGACGTTTTACCTGTTCCAGAAATACCTTGTAATATTACAAGTTTTGTTGAAGCAAGTGCAGAAATAAAAAGTCTTATCATTTGAGGTTTATAATAAAGTTTCAACTGAGATGCAGCAAAATTTCTAAAATTATCACATAACTCTTCCAAAGTAAAATTATTACCATAATTTTGTATTTTATAATTTGCAAACTCAATATCTATATCATTAAGTTTAGAAAATCTTGGAGCTTCAACAGGCCCAGTATCTTCTTGTTGTTCTTCTTCGCTCTCTACATCTGATTCATTTGGTTTAATTCCCAAATGTGATACTTTCATTGCAAGAATTTCTTCACGTTCTTTAACCAAAGTAGCAACCTTATTATTAAGTTTTCCAACTTCTTCAAGTAAAGACTCCTGTTCAACAATTGTTTTTCTAAATCTTAAATATTTTCTTACTATAAAATAAATTAAAAATCCAATTGCAGCAAACAAAATTAACAACAATAATATTGCAATTACAACAAATACCCATTCAGGTCCTGAAAAATCATCTTTGTAAAAGTCAATTATTGAAATATAATTTTTAATATTAAATATCTTAACAATTCCATTTACAAATCCCATTATTATATCGATAAAGCCATTAAAAACTTGCGATAAGAATTCATATAAAAATCTAAAAAAAGTGTCCATATTACCACCTATCTATCATTTATCATTATTATTTTATCATTTTCTCCTATTTCATTACAATACTTTGATTTATTACTTATAATCACATATTCAAAAATACTCATTAATATATAATCATCATCTATATTTTCTTCACCAATATCAATTGCAAATTTATATCCATCTCTTATTAAATCTTTTATTCTAGATCCATAATTTACATAATCATTATAATTAATTTTAAAAATAGTTTGACTTTTAAACAAGTCATTAGAAGCTACTAATAAAAGTTTATCTAATCTTTCTTTATCTTCAAACAAAGAAACTGCAAATTCTATTAAATAAAATC
Organism: uncultured Clostridium sp.; assembly: GCA_946541575.1. GTDB lineage: Bacteria > Bacillota_I > Bacilli_A > RF39 > UBA660 > RUG13868. The sequence goes on from CAMNJQ010000007.1 coordinate 4,605, forward strand.
TATTAAAAATACAAGCTTTAATATCTTTAATAATCATTCTAGTTAATAAATAATATTCAACAAATAATTTATCTTCATTAATATCAGACTCATTAAATACTCTATCAATTGCATATTCACTATATATTTTAGGAAAATTAATAGAATACTTTAATTCTACATCAATTAAATAATCTTTAGTTGTAGAATACTTTTCTAAATAAAATTCATTTGTATTAAAATAATCGAAAAACTTACTTCTTTTTTTCTTAGTATTAATTATAAATTTTGTAATATTTTCTTGAAATATACCATCAGTAATTCCAAAAAGATCTTTTCTATAATCACATAATAATTTAACTAACGTTTTATCTTTTAAATTATTAACTTCATCAAAACATAATACATAATTAAATATCATATACATTTCAGTTAACTTTTCTTTAGATTCATCATCAAGATCTTCATTCAATTTATCAAATACTTTTTTTAAATGAATAAAAACATTTTCTTCTACATTTGTTTCATTATTTCCATAATAGTTATAATATCTATTATCGATATATGAATTTAATAATTTAAGGAATATTTCTTCATCAAAAAGAGTAGATAAAACTTCTTTTGCAAAAAGAAGTATATTATTCTTTTCAAAATTAATGTATTCCTCTAACATATTCATAAAATCACTTCCTATTCACTAGAAAAAGTTATTATTGGAGTACTTGTCACAAAAGGATAAGTATAATTATTACTTGTATTTAATTTATAAAATCTAATAGAATTACTAGATAAAGCATCAGTTCTAAAAGTAACACTATTAAGGTAATCATATCCATCTGACATCGTAGATGTTGTAGTTCTAACAGAATTTAAATAAGCATCACTTGTCATATCTAATCTAAATAAATTAGGATCAAATGTTAGTTTTATTAAAGCAGATGTACATTTAGGTTTATTATCGCTAGATAAAGACAAATATTCAGATATTTCAATTCTATCTCCAACACTATAAGAATCAAAAGCTTCTATTACTTTATAGTAATCTAATGTATTAGTAATATTAAAATCTAAGTAAGGTGATCCAGCACTATCAACTATTTCATAAGAAAGTCCTATTTCTCCAACATTGATTGTAAAATGACCATTTAATGTTTTTGTATATGGTGAAGTCGCATTAGTGGTAACATCTAACCAAATTGAATCTCCATTTCTCATTGCTACATTAGGAGTCATTGTAATTGTAAAGTAATCTGTATTCACATTATTCATAATAATTCCACTATCTTTAGTAGAAGAACAATCAACATTACTAGAGCATGTGTAAGAAATATCATATTCAATATTAAGTGGTGATGATAATATATTATTCTTTTTACTATCCATATTAAAAGTAATTGTAACAGGTTCAACACCAGACCAATTATCAAGCTGATAATAAGCATTATCTTCACTTAATTTATCACTATTAAAGTAAAACTTTTTAGTATTTAAATAATAATTCTTAATACCATTATATATATATCTACCATATGTTGCTGTAAAAAAAGCAAACATTAAAAATATAAATAAAAAGATAACGTTTTTTTTCTTAATTTTTCTTTTCTTCATCACTCTTACCTACTATATATAAATGTATCATATTTTATAAATTAATACAATAAAACACAAAAAAAACGTATCATTTTTCGATACGTTAATTTTATAATTAAGCTTCAGTAGTTATTTGTAAATCGTAAGTAATATTTCCACCAGATGCATTGTTTTCACAGTCTACATCTTGTCCTTCAATCCACATATAAATTCTTACTTTAGTTACACCAGTAGCTAAACTGAAGATTTGAGGTTTTTCAGAGAAACCAGCAATAGTCTTATAAGCTGGAGTAACTGTATCAAAGAAAGCAGCATTTCTAGTAGTATATTGAGTTGCACCACTTACATTTAGTAATACACCATCAGTATCAGCGATTGGTGCTTTAACTCCAGAATAACTTAATGCACTAGCACCTGTTTGAGTAGTTGTTTCAGTATACACGTCACGAGCATGTGCTACAGCAGCAGCAGTATGTACATCATAGTTAGGTTCCCAAATATATTTATTTGCAGTAGCACCAGCATTTAATCCTTGAATAGTCTCAATACTTGAACCAGCAGCAGTATTACCTAATACTACAAATCCAATTCTTGATGCATTTTTAATTCCAGTATCTTCTGTGTCAGTTGTTTTAACACCAGAATTAGTAGTTAAATAAATATCTGTAGCAGCATCAACTTTAAAGAATAAGTCAAATACTACATATCTACCAGTAGATCCTTCTGTATCTGTTTCTTTTGTTGCAGTAAGAATGTATTGTCCTGAAGCATTACTTCCTACTGTTCCATAGAACATTTCCATATGTCCATCAGCATCAATTACACCAGCTGTTGAAACAGGTTCCATTGATTCAGGTATTTGGTTTACACTTGAAGTGTAAGTAGATGCATGTACACCTTTTAAATCATCAGTTTGAACGATTGATTTCCAGTTTGTACCATCAGCACTAATTTGTATACCATTTTGTGCTGCAACATTTACTGTTAATGAATTAACTGTTACAGTCTTATTAGCAGTAAACCATGCATAAGTTGTTGTAGTAAACATTACTGTTGTAAAGAACAATGCAATTAATAGTATCAATAATCTTCTTGAATTTCTTTTTCTTCTTTTATCCATTTTTATTCCTCCATTTTCTATCGTTAGATTTTTTCTTATTGATACATAAACTATAACACTTGACATTTATCTTTGCAATATCATTTGTCAATATTTGTTTACTTTTGTCGTAAATTTGACAATCGGATGTTAATCTGTGTCAATTATCTGTTTTGCATTAACATTAATTTCTATATTTTCAGCAGAGTCTTGATATTTAGTATCTTTTTGTTCAATTGGAAACTTTACAACTAACTTGTAAGTATCAGTTTGATTTTCCATAAAATTAAAATCTCTAGTTGAAGTTTTAATACTATTAAAATAAGTATCAAATTCGTCCTGAATTATCTCGCTAGACTCTACAATTTGTTCGTCAACACCATTGTTAACTAAATAAAGCTCATATTGAAAAGGTATATTAGTAGTTGTTAAAACTTCAACATTATATTTTAAATTAACTTCTGTTCTATCACTATCTTTATAATTAGAAACACTAAAAGTATAATTTTTAACATCACCTGGAATCATATCATCAAGAGTTATTTCTTGATGAGTATACAAGTCATTAGCAACAAAAAAGGCAATATCAACTATAGCATCAGCTCTTGATTCTGTTTTAAATCTAGATAATGTAAAGGGAATAAGGATTAATAAGCATAAAAGAAGTATAAAGAATATACATATTTCTATTTTAAGTTTAGTATTATCCATTATTTTTTTCATATACTCCTCCTTATTTATCTTTTCATTTTCTATTTCTTTTAACTTTTCTTTTTGTTCTTTTTTAAATAGTGCTAGCGTATAACCACACAAGAAAATAGAAATAATTGCTCCAAAAATCATAGTTGGATCTGTAAATACTTTAACCCAAACTCCCATTTTGCTGTAAACATTAACAACCTCACCTATTATTTTCTCTTTAGGAATTGGTTTATCAAAAGTATTATTAGCATCACCCTTTGTAATATAAACATCATCTTTTATTTCAACAATTCTATGTGTAATAATTGCATTATCACCTTTATATGAAATAATATCTCCAACCGAATAATCAGAATCTAGTTTAACTGCAATTATATCCCACTTCTCTATCTCTGGAGACATACTACCACTAACTACTTCAAAAAAAGAATAACCAAATAGATTAGTATAATCTTTTTTTAATATTTTAATAGAAAAAAAGTTATACAAAGCAAGAAGCATTAATATACAAGTAATAATACCAATCACTATTGTTATAACTTTTGTTACGATTTTAATTATTTTACTTTTCATAGCACACCTATTAACCAGTATATTCAGTCAATGTTTCTCCATCAAAATGTTGAGTAATATCAACTTTTACTGGAATAGATATAGTATTATTTGGTACTTTTCCTAAATTACTATCTTTATCATTGTTATTCTCATCATTAACCCAACTTAAATACACTCTTAAAGTATTTTTAACATCATTTCTTATATCACTTAAAGTAAATATATTACTATATGTAAACTCATCTGTTCTCACTATTTCTTTATCATCAAGTTCCTTAATCTCTGTAATTTGATATTGATCCATGTCTAAATTAGAAAAATCAAATGTAACATCATATCTAATAGAAGTTTCAGTATCATTAGGATCAATTTCTATGTCAAAATAACCATCCATTCCAGGTGCTACTTTTCCTTCTTTAACATTTTGTGATGTAATCCACTCTATTTTATCTATTGTAAAAGTTGAAGTACTGCCACTAATATTATCTGAGTTTATTTTTACTTGCCATTTAGCAATTGGACTACTAGAAGTATTCACTCTTCTACTTTCAAACAAAGCATAAGCTTCATAGAAGAAAAAAATAGCAGTTATGAAAAAGAATGGTACTAAGACCATTAATCTTTTTTTCATTATTTCTTCTTTAATTCCTTATAAATAGCATATATTTCATATAAGAATGCTAAAAATAATGGTAATACTACTATAAATAAGAATCCCCATCTTGATTGGAATAAAGAGAAAATCTTACCAAATAAGTTTAGTGAGAATGTTGAATCATGAGTTCCTAACACATATTGACTAGAAACTACAGAATTATCCTTCATAGTAAAAGTTGTTTCATTTTCATTTATTTTTTCTTTTTTAGATACTTCAACATATTTTATTTTACGTTCTGATGCAGCTGCATAAGTGTCATAAAAGAATACTTTTTCACCTTCTTTTATTTCATCATTAGGAACAGATTTAATAAATAATAAAGCATCCTTTTTATAATCTGATTCCAAATCTTCATCTACTAATACTAAACTTCTTCCAAGAAATTTTGAAACACCATAATCATTTCTATTCAATAAAAATGCTGTAGTAAATACAACCATTATCAAATATAAACATACAACTATTCCACCTACTATTTTAAGACCTTTTTTCATAACTAATTACCTCTATTTTCTATTTTTATTCATAAAATAAATATATCATATTTTAAAAACATATGCAATTAAAAGAACACAATAATAAAATAACTCACTTAAATGAGTTATTCATTTTCCATTATCAAAGGTATTACTTGTTTTTTTCTAGAAACAATATCCTCTAAAAATAATCCTTCATATACATTTACATCAAAAGATCTAGACAATATATTAATTGTTGATTGATTATTATCAAAAAAGATATAACTACCATTTTTTAATACATCTGTAACAAGTAATAATACAAAAGATGCTTCACTTGCATTTTTTAAATCATTTAATGCACTAATATAATTATCTTTATCTTTTAATAATTTATCAGCATTCATCATAATTATTTGAGATACTTTAAACGACTTTATCCCAACATTAAATGTCTTAATATCTGTTTTAATTAACTCAATAGGAGTTTTATTATCAATATTTGAACTTGCATTAAAAATATCTGTTGCAAATTCTTTATAATTTAAGCCACTGATTTCTTCTAGTTTTTCTACAACTTCTTTGTCATAATCAGTGGTTGTCGGACTAGTAAGAGCAAGTGTATCAGAAATAATACCTCCAAGCATTATAGATGCTATATCTCTTGGAATTTCAATTCTAGATTCACGATATAATTTATACACAATTGTATTTGAACTTCCAACTGTCATATTTCTAAAATTAATTGGATTGTTTGTTGAAATATCTCCAATTTTATGATGATCTATTACTTCTAATATTTCAGCTTCCTCAAGTCCATCAACACTTTGACTTATTTCATTATGATCAACTAAAATAACTTTTTTTCTTTTTCTATTTCTAATATCTGTTAATCTAAGTAAACCTTTACATTTTCCATTTTTATCTACAATTGGATAGTTATTATATCCTAGTGTTTTAGACTCTTCTAAAAAATCATCATAATAATCAGTTTCTAAAAGAGTTATAGGCCTATTTCCATTTGAAATTTTTTTAATATAATTACTAAACATTATTTTCTTAATAGTTTTAAAAGAATTAAACTTTGTTTTTATAATATTTACTTTATTTTCTTTTGCTAGATTTAAATGTTCTTCTTTTATATTAGAATCTTCAGTTAATATTATTAATTTAACTTTATTTTTAACTGCTGCTTCTATAATACTATGTCTATCACCAACTATTAAAATATCCTCATTAGTAAATTCAAAGGTTTCTATAAAAGTAGTACTTTTGTATGTAACTGCATTAACTACACCTTTAATTTCTTCATCAAATCGTAATACACTAGAAGCCTGTAAGCTTTTTAAAATGTTATCGTAAGAAGTGTATAAATAATTATCCGTATCAAAAGTTTCTTTTAAAATCATTTTCGCTGTAATAATATCAAGAAAATTATTTTCACTATCAACAATTGGTACACCTGTAATATTATTTTCTACCATATAATCATGTACATCTTCTATAGATAATAATTCATTTAAATAAAAATCTTTATGATAAATAATATCTCTAATCTGTAATTTAACATTATTTAAATATTTTGGAGTTTTAATATTAAATCTATCCAAAATATATTTCGTTTCATCATTTATTTCGCCTAACACTCTAGCTTCAGCATACACGCCTAAACTTCTTTTTAAATATTCAAGAGCAATTGCACTAGTAACGGAATCAGTATCAGGAAATTTATGACCAAATATATATACTTTATCCATTTTAACCACCCCTTATTCTTTTTAGAAAGGAAATTTCATTTTCCCATTAGACATTTGTTTCATCATTTTTTTCATTTGATCAAACTGAGTTAATAACTTATTTACCTCTTGAACAGACAATCCACATCCTTGTGCAATCCTTGTTTTTCTACTTGCTTTTATAATATCTGGATTTTTTCTTTCTTTTGGTGTCATTGAAAGTACAATAGCTTCAATATGTGCAATTTGTTTAGGATCAATTTGTACATTATTTAATCCCATTTTAGAAGCACCAGGAATTAACTTAATTAAGTTTTCAAGAGGTCCTAATTTCTTGACTTGTTTCATTTGAGATAAAAAGTCTTCTAAATCAAATTTACCATTTTGCATTTTCTTTGCAGCCTTTTCAGCTTCTTTTTCATCTATTTCTGATTGAACTTTTTCAACAAGAGAAATAATATCTCCCATTCCAAGAATTCTTCCTGCCATTCTTTCTGGATCAAAAGAATCAAGTCCATCCATTTTTTCACTTGTACCTATAAATTTAATTGGAACATTTGTTAAATGTCTTACAGAAAGAGCTACACCTCCACGAGTATCTCCATCAAGCTTTGTAAGTATAACTCCAGTAAGTGGAAGTTTATTATTAAATCCTTCTATAACATTTATTGCATCTTGTCCCATCATGGAATCAATTACTAAAAGAATTTCTTGTGGATTTACTTTTGTTCTAATATTTTCAAGTTCATCCATAAGGCCTTCATCTATATGAAGACGACCTGCAGTATCTATTAATACATAATCATACTTATTTTCTTTAGCATATTTTATAGCATTATTAGCAATCTCAACAGGATCTTTTTTTCCTTCATCATACACTTCTATATTTAATTGTTTTCCTAATTGCTTTAACTGATCAATTGCAGCAGGACGATATACATCACATGCAACCATAAGTGGTTTCTTAGCATGTTTTTTTCTAAGTAAATTAGAAAGTTTACCAATAGCTGTTGTTTTACCACTACCTTGAAGACCTACTAGCATAAGTATTGCAGGATTACCATTTAAATTAAGAGGTTTTTGCTCTCCACCTAATAATGCAGTTAATTCATCTTTGACAATTTTTACAAATACTTCACCAGGCTTTAAGCTTTTTTGTACTTCCTCTCCTAAAGCTTTTTCTTTAACATTATTTGTAAATTCTTTTACAACAGTATAGTTAACATCAGCTTCCAATAGTGCAAGACGAATTTCTCTCATCATATCACTAATATTACTTTCAGTTATTTTTCCTGTTCCTTTTATTTTAGAAAGTGCACTTTGCAATCTTTCTCCTAAACCTTCAAACATTTAATCACCCTCTAATTATAATATTTTTTTTATTTCATCTAATATTTTTTCATCTACTTTATCAGCAAGTAAATTAACAATTTTTTCTTTCTTCTTATTTATGCTAAGTTTATCTTCTAACTCAAATAACTTTTCTTCCATAATTTTTAATTGATTATGAACAGCATTTCTTGAAACGTTATTATTTTCTGCAATTTCACTTAATGACAAATCTTCCCAATAATATGATTCAAAATACATTTGTTGTTTTTCAGTAAATAGTTCTTTGTAACAATCATAAAGAACATTTAAATAAACTATTTTATCCATATTACAACTCCTACATCATATCTTTAAATAAACCATAAATATATTTTTCAATATCGAATACTTGTAAATCCTCTTTTCTTTCTCCTAAACCAATAAACTTAACAGGAATTCCAACACTTTCTTTTATTGCAAGCACAATTCCACCTTTTGCAGTACCATCAAGTTTTGTTAAAACTATTCCTGTAATATTAGTTATTTCTTTAAAAGCTTTTGCTTGACTAATTCCATTTTGTCCAGTAGTTGCATCAATAACAAGTAAAGTTTCATGAGGTCCACCTGGAATTATTTTTCCAATTACTTTATTAATTTTTTCAAGTTCTTTCATTAAATTAGTTTTATTTTGAAGACGACCTGCTGTATCAACTAATACAACATCAACATTTTCTTCAATTGCTTTTTCAAGTCCATCATATATTACACTTGATGGGTCAGCTCCTTCTTCTTTTCCTACAAATAATGAATCAGTTTTTTGGGCCCACTCTTCAAGTTGCTTTGTTGCACCAGCTCTAAAAGTATCACCAGCAACCATCATAACTTTTTTATTTTCATCATGTAATTTAGCTGCAAGTTTTGCAATAGTTGTCGTCTTACCAACTCCATTAACTCCTACAAATAAAATAACTGTTGGTCCTTTAGGAGCATAATTTATTTTATTAACAATAATTTCATCACTAACATAAATTATAAATAATTCATCTACTATTACTTCTTTTAAATATTCTAAATCTTCAATATTCTCTTTTCTAACTCTTTTTCTTAATCTATCCATAAAAGCCATAACAGTATCAATACCTATATCAGCCATTATTAATATTTCTTCAAGCTCATCAAAATATTCTTCAGATACTTTATTATGTCTATTGGTAAGATTTATTAACTTAGATACAAAGTTTTCTCTTGTCTTAGTAAGTCCTTTTTCATATACCTTTACAGACTCTTTTTCTTCTTTAACTTCTTGCTTTGACTCTTCAATTTTTTCTTCTTTAACTTCTTGTTTTGATTCATCAATTTTTTCTTCGGCTAAAGTATTAGCCTCTTCAACAGAATCAGTTTTTTCATTAATTTGCTCTAATTCTTCTTTTGTAGTAACTTCTTCATCACTACGCTTAAACATATTTTTTATTTTGCTAAATAATCCCATTCAAATCACCACAACTAGTATATCAAAAAAAAGATGAATTATCATCTTTTATTTTATTTCTTTAACTAAAGTTTTAGTTCTATAAACATTTTTAGTCAATAATTCTAAGCCACTAGCATTACTAACTTCACTTGGATCATTAATTGTATTACCAGTTAATTCTTTATATTTCTTAATAAACGTTCTAAAAGTTACATATTCGTTTAACATTTCTTTTCCATTTTCACTATAGTTATATAGAATAATGCTCTCATCTTCTTCATTTACTTTTTCATCAGTTATTTCACCCAACTCATAAACCATATATTCTGATCCTTGAGTGCCTTCTACATAATAATCTCCACATAACAATTTAACTATTTTAGTATTTGTTTGTGGTACTTCAACATATGACTCAAATTTATCACATTTTTCAGTTGTATCAATAGGATTTTTAAGTTCATCACTAAATCCTCTTCTTATTACATCATCTAAATAATAAATATTGTTTGAAGTTGGATAGTTATCTTTATATTTAGCAACACTATTTGCAAAATTATTTGCCAAATTCTTAAATGCACCATAATTCTTACTATTATCAGATACTAATTTAACACCAATAGCAGTTAAAATAGCAATAACAGCAAACATAGTCATAAACTCTACTTTACTAAATCCTTTTTTATTTAATTTTTTCATATAATTCCTCTACTTTCTTTCTTATATCTTTATCAATTCTTTCTATTGTTGAAACGCTAGCATCTAAAGATTTCTTATAATTACCTTTATAAAAAAGCATTTGTGCTTGATTCAAACCACTATCAATATTAACATTTTTAACTCTATACCTATTACCATATACAATAGAATACTCAGCAAGTTTAGCAGTCTTGATCATTTCATTAGTCGTATTATACAATTTTAAAACTAAATCACGAGACGTGTCAACCCTTGTATTCAATGTCCTAATTACAATAGGTTTTCTTTCTAACTCTTTTATAATTTCAAGTATTGAATCATTAGCTTCCTGTAATTGTACAAAATAAGTATCTGAAATAATAGGTAATTTATAACTTCTAATTCTTGCCTTAGATTGCTTTAATAATTCTTGTATTTCATCAAGTTGCTCTCTTGCTCTTATTTCATCATCATATAAATGCCCTAAATTTCTTAAAGCAACTTCCAACTCATCATCAACATTTTTTAGCTCATCCAAATACTCCTTTATTGTTCTAGATAGTTCTGTAAAAGGAGTTTTCTTTCTTGGAGCACTTTTAGTCATAGATTTAAATTTATCATTTAACTCTTTTGTTTTCTCATTTACTACATCTATAGTTTTAACATCATTATCAGTTAAATCATACATACTTTTTATATCATCCATTTGAGCATATATTTCATTAACTTCAGTCGTAGTTTTTTCTAACTTTTTCTCAAATATTTCTTTAGATTCTTCATATTCTTTCTTAGCCTGTTTTTCAAGTTCAAATTCGTCAAATAAAGAATCTAAGTATTCAAGCATTGTTTTAAGTTCAAACATACAGTTTTCTAAATTTAAAACCTTAATTCTATCTAATATTTTATTAACATTCTTTAAAGATTCTTCAACATTATATTCAATTTTCAAATGTTTTAATGGAATTTTCTTAGATTTTAAATCGCTATATGTTTCTGTAATTTGTTCAATTTTTTTAGGAATTAATCTATTTGCTAATAATACTAAATCAGGAACTTCTTCTATAACGATTCCCATATGATCTATCATAATATCTATTCCCTTAACAATATGATATACTTCTTGATAATCATTTTGTTCCATATAATATTCAAAATCTTGAAATAATTTTTCTATATTTTCAAATTGTAATTCAATTGGTGTAGCAATTTGTTCATATTCATTTTTATTTGCATTAAATTTATCATTTAATTCTCTATATCTTGTCTTTAGCTTAGTTATTATTTTACGATACTTTTCTTCACTCGAATTAATTTCTTTTATCTCATTTAGTAAATTATCCGTTGCTTGTTTAGCTTTATAAATAGCAAGTTCAGTTTTTGCAAGGCTTAATGAATAACTTTTAATTTCTTTCTTTTCAAGTAAAGAATCCAAATCAATAATCATATCATTAATTTTAGGGATATCATTACTTCTAATACTTTCAAAAGTGTTATACCATTTTTTGTATTTTTCTTCTACTTTATCATTTTTTATAATTGTTTCCATCTTTGTAAGTTCAGATACAACGGGTGCACTTTCTATCTCATTTTTTTCTTTATCTAATAGCTCTAATTCTCTTTTATAATCTTTAATTCTCTTCTTTTTTATAAACATCAAAGCAATAATAATAAGTAATATAGCAATAACTATATAAGCAACTATAATCAAAGCTAAATTATCCATCCTATCACCTCTACTTTAATATTCTAATAATATCTTAACACATATCTTTATTTTTTTCATTAAAATTATTAAAAAAACTATAAACGTTTTTGATTATAGTTTTTTCTATTTCAAATTTGATATCTTCTCTAACTCCATACACCATAAATATTTTTATTTTTATACATCGGAATATATTAATGCTTTAACTTTTCTTACATAAATTAACTACATTTTCAAAAATTCATGAGTTAATCTCAAACTAATTATTCAATTTAAAGGATTTTATTGACTATTTTACACTTTACGTGTATAATCTTTATTGCATATTCAAACAGCGAGTATTTTAGGTTTTTAATGTGTTTATTAAGTTTATAAGTAACTTTGCTGTTAAGTGAAAGTATTAAAATAAACTCCCTAAGAATTAGAAATACAATGTCTTTTGTTTATGTAATATAAATAAAGGAGGAAAAAAAATGTCAAGATATACTGGATCTAGTTATAAACAAGCTCGTAGAGTTGGTTTAAGTTTATTAGAAAATGGTAAAGAACTTGCAAGACGTCCTTATGGACCAGGACAACATGGCGCAGACAAACGTGGAAAACTATCTAACTATGGTGTTCAACTAAAAGAAAAACAAAAAGTTAGATTTATGTATGGATTAAATGAAAAACAATTCCATAAAACTTTCTTAGAAGCTGGTAAAATGAAAGGTATCCATGGTGATAACTTCTTAAGATTACTAGAATCACGTTTAGATAATTTAGTTTATCGTATAGGTTTCGCTTCAACAAGACGTGCTGCAAGACAACTTGTTAATCATGGACATGTATTAGTTGATGGACAAAAAGTAGATATTCCATCTTTCAGAGTAAAAGTTGGTTCTGTAATTACTTTAAAAGATAAAGATAAAGAACTTAAAGTAGTTAATGAATCATTAGAAAAAGTTGTTTCACGTGTTGAATATATTTCATACGACGAAGCTAAAAAAGCAGCAACTTATGTTAGACTTCCTGAAAGAGGAGAATTACCTGCTGATATCGATGAAGCATTAATAGTTGAATTCTATAACAGATAAAATTAGATTGACACTTGTCAATCTTTTTTTTTACGTTTTTTTTATAAAACAAAAAACATATATGTTAACATATTATTGAGGTGTTAATATGTTCTACATTGAAGATAAATCAATAACAAAAAGAAAAAAGTTACCAATAATATTTTTAATAGTTGGAGTAATTTTTACTTTAGTTTTTGGATTTGTTTATTTTTATGGAATTCATAGAAAAAATTCAATGGATAGCGAGGTAAATGCATTTTATATAGACCCTAACGGACATTTTGAAAAAGATGGCAAATATGTCTATCATCCTATTTATCATTTTCGTGTAAATAATACTGAATATTTTTGTAAAAGTAGTGCTTCATCTATAAAAATACCTACACCAAATAGTAAAGTATTTTACAAAGAAAATAATCCAAATGATTGTATAACTGATTATACAAATACAAACAGCAATTATTTATTAATTGGAGTAGTTTTAGGAATTATATTAATTATTATTTCTATAATATCATTAAAAAAAGATAATAAAAGAATTAGAAAAATAAAAACATTATTAACAAAAGGAGTCTTAATTAAAGAAGTTCCATATAAGTTAAAAGATATTATAATTAACGGAAGAAATGCTAAAAGAATTGAAGTTGATTATGAAATGGTAAATGGTACAACAATGAATTTAAAAGGAAAAACATTATTTAAATATAAAACAATTGAATCAAATCCATATGTTGATTTATTAATTGATCCAACAGATAAAAAAAATTATTACATAGATTTTAATATAAAACATTCAGAAAACGTAAAAATTACAAGATATAGTCCTCCAAATCAAATACAAAATGGTATACCATATCAAGCTAATATTAATCAAAATCATATAACAATGAATAATAATCAGTCAAATATTATTAATGACATTAATATAATAAATAACAATTACCAAAATAATATCACTTATAACGATACACTTAATGATTCACAAATTAATAATTTTCAAGTTGATACATCCATTGATAAACAATATAATAATTTAATTGACATACAAAATAAAAACATTCAAAATAAAGAACTTATAGATAATACCATTAATAATTTTAATCACAATGAGCAAATTTATAATAATCAAGAAGAAATAAATTCAATTGATCAATCTAATATTAATACATTTGATGTTCAAAATAATAATCAAAATATTGTACAATAAAAGATCTAATAACAACTATTAGATCTTTTTTACTATAAATTATTAATTGAACCACTTACTGCTTTTTGACTTGATTGAATCATATCTCTTGCTTTTTCATATGTATTACAAAGAAGTTCCAATGCTTGTATCGTATTTTGTACTTTTCCATCCATTTTTGTAAGTTTTGCAGTATATGCTTCACAATCTTTACCTGCCCATGAATTATTTATCGTATTTATATTTCTCTTTGTTTCTTGATTCCATGAACTTTTTAATGTTGATATTGATTTTTTTAATGTATTTATATTCTCTTCTAATTGT
>CAMNJQ010000008.1 GCA_946541575.1 uncultured Clostridium sp.
AATGCCAGCAAGTAATGTAGTAATAACACCAATATATGAAATAATAACAGTACCAGATACAGAAAAGAATAAAGATTATACACTATATTTCGTATTAGCAGGACTAGCACTAGTACTAGGAATAGTTTACATATTATTAAATAAAAAGAAAAAATAATTGAATAAATAAGTTAACATATTGTATAATAATATTGGAAAGAAAAATATCCATAAAAAATGGATAGACTTGATTAGGTCTCAAGTACTTTCCCTTGTTTTGTACCCGATATACCACTAGGGGATATCAGGTCTTTTTTATTTTAAAAGTAAAATAATTACAATTAAGAATAAAAGTAAAATTATGAAATATAAAGATTTCTCTCTAATAGTCATAAAAATCACTCCTTTCATAATCCCCCTATATATGAAAGGAAAGTACCTGATAAAAGTCTATCCAATATAATTATTAGACATAAGTAATAAAAATTCTAAAAATAAAAAAAATATGATAAAATAAATATATAAAGTAGGATGATGATATGAAGAAATATTTATTATTATTTATAACATTATTATTATTAATAACACCAGTAAAAGCAGAATCAAAGTATTTATATGACGTATTAAAAGAAGAAGCAGAAAAAGAAGGTGGACTTGCTAAAGAATATACTAGAGAACACCAAGATACTGTAGATAATTCTGGAACAGAAAAAATTTATTATTATACTGCTCATTCTGATGCTGAAGCTGAATCTATAATAAATAAAAGAAACGTTATATTCGGCGGTTTTTGCTGGGAGATGTTTAGAACTACAGATTCTGGTGGAGTAAAACTTCTTTATAATGGCTTAATATCTGATGGGAAATGTTATGGAACAAATCAAAGTATAGGAAGAGCAGAGTATACAACATATGATAATATTAGCAAAGTTGGCTCAGTTGGTTATATGTATAATAAACTATATTCAACTAATACTATTATGTCTCCAAACTATGGTTCTTATAGAGTTGATGGTCAAAACTTAAGTGAAACGGATTATAAAAATGTAACAAATAATTTATTTGAATTTACACAAGATGAATGGCATAATTCTAAAGACACAAATGGATATGCATCTGATGGCAATATATCATTTAATGTAACAAATAATGGAAATTATATTCTTGAATATTTTCTTGAAAATGATTACTATTCAGATAATGTAAAAATATATTTAAATAATAATGTTATAAATACAATAACTTCTCAACAAAGAGGATATGTTGATTTAAATAACTTAAAGAGTAGTGATGTAATAAAAGTTGAATTAAATGTTAGAGAAAATGATAATATAACTGATTTTAAATTTAGTGTAAAAGAACCATCAAATACTATAATAGATACAAGAGCATATTTTGGAAATAGTGTTACTTACTCTAATGGAAAATATACATTAATTGATACAATAAGATCAGATGGAACAGAAAACTTATCATACAATCATTATTTTTGTCTAGATGGTAGTTTGTCTTGTGATGAAGTATATTATGCTGCTATGTGGTATAACCCTACAAGATTAGAATCATATAAATTAACTGATGGAATGAAAATAGAAGATTATATTAATGACCAATTATATGCAGATAATGTAAATCAAAATGATTCTCAATTAAAAAAGTATATAGAAGGATGGTATAAATATAACTTTACAGATTATACAGTTTATCTTGAAGATACTGTATTTTGTCAAAACAGAAAATTGGCAAATCAAGACAATGCCTTTAACCCTAACGGAGGAAATCCAACAGGTGGAGAACGAAAAACACACTTTTTTAGAATGATGAATGCTAATGGATTTGATGAAAATAATCCAGATTATTTATATAATACGAACTTAAAATGTGATAATATAACAGATAGATTTAGTATTTCAAATGACAAAGCAAAATTAACATATCCTGTAGCAACTATAAACTTAGCAGAAGCACTTTTGATGTTTAAGTATGAATATGATTATAGCAATTTAACTGGACAAAGAATTAGAGGACATCACAATAGTTATTATTATTGGTTACTATCACCATATGATCTAAATGTTACATATGGTTGGGGAGTTTCTCGAGATGGTGGTATTTATTACTCTTATGGTGCAAGCAAAAATGAAGTTAGACCTGTAGTATCATTAAAAAAAGGTGCAACTTATTCAAGTGGTGATGGATCAGTTGATAATCCATATGTATTTGAAAGTATATATAGTAGTGTAAATATAAAAACAATAAATGAAACAAATAGTATAAATGTAGAAATAGATGACTTAACACAAGTAGAATATAATGAAGAAGTAAAATTTAAAGTAACACCAATAAAAGGATATAGATTAAATAATATAAAAGTATTAGATGCAGATAATAATGAAATAGAGTTTACTGCTACAGAAAATGAAAATGAATATATGTTTACAATGCCAACGAGTGATGTAACAATAATACCAAGTTATGAAAAAGTATCAAATAGTGTAACAGTAGAAGAAAATAGTAGTGAACAAATAATAATAGAAGTAAATGATTCAAGTGCAGTATTATATGAAGATAAAGTAAAAATAAAAGTACAAGAAAAAGATGGATATAAATTA
>CAMNJQ010000009.1 GCA_946541575.1 uncultured Clostridium sp.
AATAAACAAAGAATTAAATGAAGAACTAATTGATGATTTTATTAGAGAATTTATAGATAAAATATTAATATCAAAAATAAATAATAACAGAAATATTATAAGAATTGATTTATTTTTAAAAACTATAAGTGAAGATAAAAAGCTAAATGAAACAATTTATAAAGAAACATTAAACATAAATAAAAAAACATACTACATTAATACTTTTATATGACGAATGGTAGGAATGTTTTTAAACGTACTACCGGGCTCATAAGAAGCCCATATTGGTAAATTTCTATTAATAGTAGTAATATCATAATCTTTATAATTATTTGAGTCATATGTAGGTCTTGAACTCATTGCAAGTATTTCTCCATTATTAGGATCCATTACTACTGCAAGAGCCATATCAGGAGAAAACATAGATACTACATTATTAAGCTCTCTTTCTACTGACTTTTGAATATCGTAATCAATAGTTAAAGTTATATTCATTCCTTGCTGAGGTGCAACATAAATATCAGATAAATTTAAACTATTTCCTTTAGCATCACTAAAATATTTTATTGCACCATTTATACCAGTTAAAAATGAATCATACTCAAGTTCAATACCAGATAAACCTTGATTATCGATACCAACATATCCTAAAACATGAGAAAGCATTTCATTATATGGATAATATCTTTTTGATTCTTTAACTAAATAAACTCCTCTAAAATTATAGCTATCTATTTTATCAGCTATATCAAAAGGAAGTTGTCTTCCTTCAGGATGAACTCTTTCGATTGAAACACTTTTATATATATGAGCATCCATTGCTTCTCTACTAATTCCTAAAATAGAAGATAATATTTTTGATACTTCATCTTTATTATCTATTTGAGAAGGAATTAATACTAAACTTGTAGTTGTAATATTATCTGCCAAAACTACACCATTTCTATCCAAAATCAATCCTCTATCAGCAGCAAGTGGCAAATTTCTACTCCACAAATCATTAGCTTTTTCATTAAGCTTTTCATATTCAAACAATTGAATAAATAAAACCTTAACAATTATTAACAATAAAAGAAAAATTAATATTAAAAAAAACAATCTAATTCTTGCATCAATCTTTTTAAAAAACATAATTATCACCACATAATTTTATGCAAAAAAGAATAACAATAGTTCAAATATTAAATATTTACTTTTAATGAGTTTTTTTTTATAATTTATTTGAGAATTATTTTATTTGGAGGAATTAAATATGTATTTTAATGAAAAAATTTTAGTCGGTAAAAATGACGAAAAAGAAGCATATATTATCCCAAAAATGGCAAATCGTCATGGAATAATAAGTGGAGCTTCAGGAAGCGGAAAAACTATTACTTTAAAAGTACTTGCAGAAAGTTTCAGTGATGCAAGTGTTCCAGTTTTTTTAGTAGATGTAAAAGGAGATCTTGCAGGTACAGCTTTAAAAGGAGCAATGAATTCAAACATAGAAAGTAGAATTGAAAAACTAAATTTAACTGGATATGAATTGAAAAAGTACCCTGTTACTTTTTGGGATGTATATGGAAAAAATGGACATCCAATTAGAACAACTGTTAAAAAAATAGGACCAAAATTATTATCTAAAATGTTAGATTTATCTGATGCACAAGAAGGAATTTTAACCATAGCATTTAAAATTGCAGAAGATGAAAACTTAGAGATAAACGATCTAAAAGATTTACGTTCTCTACTAAATTATGTTGGAGAAAAGAAAAAAGAATATTCATTATCTTATGGAAATATAACAACTCAAAGTGTTGGAACAATTCAAAGAAGTATTTTATCACTTCAAGAAGAAGGTGGAGATTATTTCTTTGGTAAGCCAGATTTTGAAATAAAAGATTTTATACACTATGACGGAGATACTGGAAATGGACAAATCAATATTTTAGATGCCACTACTCTATTCCAAAAACCTAATTTATATTCAACTTTCTTATTATGGCTATTAACTTATCTATACAATTCTATGCCTGAAGTTGGAGATTTAAATAAGCCAAAATTAGTTTTCTTTATTGATGAAGCACATCTATTATTTGATAATATTTCAAGATCATTATTAACATCAATAACACAAATTGTAAAATTAATTAGATCTAAAGGAGTTGGATTATACTTCATATCACAAAGTCCTAGTGACATACCTGATGAAATATTGTCACAACTTGGAAATAGAATACAACATGTACTAAGATATTATACAAAAAATGATGAAAAATCTATTAAAGCAGCAGCTAATTCATTTAGAATGAATCCAAAACTTGATATAGTTGAAGAAATTAAAAATTTAGGAACTGGAGTTGCACTTGTATCATTTCAAGATGAAAAAGGAAATCCAGAAATTGTTGAAAAAGTTACAATTCTTCCACCACAAAGTGCAATGGGATCTATTGAATACGAACTAAGAGAAGAATTAATTAAACGCAGCTACCTATATGGTAAATATGAAAATGAAATAGATGATGAATCAGCTTTTGAAAAAATAGAAAAAGTAAAAGACGAAGAAGAAAAGAAAAAACAAGAAATTGAAGAGCAAAAACAAAAAGAATTAGAAGAAAAAGAAGAATTAAAAAGACAAAAAGAAGAAGAAAAGCAAAGAAAAGAAGCTGAAAAAGAAGAATTAAGAAGACAAAAAGAAGAAGAAAGACAAAGAAAAGAAGCTGAAAAAGAAGCATTAAGGAAACAAAAAGAAGAAGAAAAAGCTAAACAAAATACAGTTGGTTACAAATTAGGAAAAAAAGTTGTTAATAAAGCTACAAATAAAATAATTGATAGAAGCTTAAATAAAGTATTAAAAAATTTCTTCAAATAAAATATTAAGAGTATAACTACTCTTTTTATTTTTTATAAAATAATGTATAATGAAGATAATAGGAGGTGAAAATTGTGAAAAAGTATGTTGCTGAATTCGTAGGAACACTAATGCTTACACTTATAGCATGTGGTGTTGCAGTAATAACAGGTGATGTAATAGCTACATCTTTAGCATTCGGTTTAGTAATTGTTGCAATGGCTTATTCAATTGGTAATGTATCAGGATGTCACATAAATCCTGCAGTATCAACTGGGCTATTTGTAGCAGGTAAAATGGATATAACTGAATGTGCAAAATATGTAGTAGCACAAGTTCTAGGAGCAATTGCTGGTTCTGCTCTATTGGGCGTATGTCTGGATAGCTTTGAAACATTAGGAGCTAACGGATATGGAGCTACTGGCCAACTTGCTGATACGGTATGGATTGCACTATTAGTTGAAGTAATATTAACCTTTGTATTTGTAACGGCAATATTAGGAGTTACAGATAAAAAAGATAACAGTCATGTTTCCGGGATTGTTATCGGTCTTACTTTAACATTAGTACATTTATTTGGAATACCTTTTACTGGAACATCTGTAAATCCTGCTAGAAGTTTGGCACCAGCTATATTCCAAGGTGGAGATGCACTAAGTCAAGTATGGGTATTTATCTTAGCACCATTAATTGGAGCCATACTAGCTGGACTATTTTACAAATATGTTCTTAAAACAAAATAACACAAAAAAAAGATAACTTTGGGCATACAAGTTATCTTTTAATATAACTAAAAAAAGGAAGTGATTATATTCCACTTCCTTTAATTTTTTTATTGTTCTTCATACTTACAATTACTATCAACATAAAGAATCTTTGTAATCTTATTATTATCATTCAAAACATTAGCAAATGCTTTTTTCTCATCACTAGTAAAATTTCTTACTTTAACAAGTTTACCATATGTTTCTTTCATCTTTTCTGCAAATTCTTTAGTTATTTTTTTATCACCAAATTCGGTCGAATATTCTTTATAAAGGTAATCTTTATGGTTATTCATTAATTCCCTTTCACTTGCCATAGTAAATCCAACTGTTGCATTATCTTCACCTATATAATAATAGTTGTACCCTTTTCCATCATATACTACACCAACATAACCATAGTTCCACTCATCACCAAATATAGGATTTCCTGAAACCACTGTTTTAACACAAGATTTTGAATCATCATCACCTATTGGAACCATATATAAGATACTTGAATCATAAAAATTAAATTCCGCAGCAGCATTCACTCTCGTTCTAGTTGATGTAATGTAAGCAATTACAGTATCAGCAAATGCTGACATACGTGAATTTTCAATATAATCATTAACACTATTATTAGTATTATCTGCTTTTTTCTCATCACTTTCTTTAGAATCAGATCCACATCCTACTAATGTAATACTTGCTATAGCAATTAAAAAAATAAGTATTGTTTTTTTCATATTTACACCTCCAATAATAATTATATCACTATTCTTTTTATAATTTAAATTTATAACTAATTAAAATAGAACTTTACATATAAAATTATTAAATTACTTGAAATATGTAAAACTTTAAATATTGTGTTTCATCTACTCCAATTAAAACAGGATGATCAGGACTTGCTCCAGTATAAGAAACCATTTTCAATTTGACTTGAGCATCTAAACTTGCCTTATAAATAGAATTTAAAAATAATTCAGGTGATGCAAAATGAGAACATGATGCCGTTGCAAAATAACCTCCTCTTGGAAGAGATTTCAAAGCAAGATAATTAATCTCTTGATATCCTTTCAAAGCATTAGAAATAGTCTTTCTAGACTTAGTAAATGCTGGTGGATCAAGAATAATAAAATCATATTCCTTAGTTCTTTTTTGTGATAATTCTTTAAGTACATCGAATACATCACCACAAATTGTATCAATATTCATGTTATTAAGTTTAAAATTTGCTTTAGAGTCTTCAATTGCTTTACTTGAAACATCAAGAGCTGTAACTTTCTTAGCACCACCAATAAAAGCATTCATAGCAAAAGATCCAGTATGAGTACAGCAATCTAATACATTCTTATTCTTTGCAATCTTTCTAATTAGTAATCTATTATACTTTTGATCTAAGAAAAAGCCTGTCTTTTGCCCATTTTCAAAATCAACGTTATATTTAATACCATTTTCAATAATTTCAGTAAAAGTACACTTAGGGAAGCCTATACCTAAATCATACCATCCCTTATATTGTTTCATTCCTTCTTTATCACGTATATCTACATCATTTCTAATATAAATCCCCGAAATTGAAAAATTACTATTTATCATTTCCTCATATAAAGCTTTTAAAATAATATCTTTTCTTGATTCGATTCCAAATGATAATATTTGAACAACTAAAATATCATTAAATTTATCTACTGTAAGTCCAGGAAGCTCATCTGCTTCACCAAAAATAACTCTAAACGAATTAAGTTCATCACCCATAACAGTTAATCTATAATCAATTGCATATCTAATTCTTCTTCTAAAAAATCCTTCATCAAAAACATCATTAGCATTTCTACTAATCAATCTAATTGTAATCTTAGAGTTATCATTATAAAAACCACTACCCAAATACTTATTAGACTTATTTAAAACATCTACTATTTCTCCATTAGTAATATCAATATCTTTTTCTATTATTTCTTCATTAAATATCCAAGGATGTCCAAGAAGTATTTTACTTTCCGCCTTTTTAGTTATTATTACTTTTTTCAAATCTCTACTTTTCATTATTGCCTCTTCTTCCTTTTAATCTTTTAAAGAATCCACACATAAGCCTCTTTAAATATTGAAATTCATTAGTTTTACCAAATAAGATTATAATAATAACATTTGGAATTATAAGGCAAACAAATGCCTTTATAAATAAGCCTAAAAATCCATCAAAGATAATATAACTACATAATATGTATGAAATAAAGCAAGAAATTAATGTAACAATTAAATACATAAAATATATTTTAAAATACTCTATTAATTTAAGATTAAAACCATATTTATATAATACTAATGGTTCTACCCAAACACAGACTAAAACAGAACTAACTAAAGTACCTAAAAAAACTCCAAAAGCACCAAAATAATATGCAAGTATTATTGAAGAAACTAAATTAATAACTGCTTCAAAAACGGATTTCCATCTATCTTTATAAAAAAGACCACTAGCTTCTCTAAAAGTAAGAACTGATTTTCTCATTCCATAAATGTAAAAATTTATTACAATTATGCAAACAACATCAAATGAAAATAAATAATCTTTTCCAACCCATAATTCTATAAATGGATTAAACAAACATATTAAAGAAACTGAAATAAAACAAAACATCCAAAAGTTTAAAAAGAAGATATCTCTAAATACAAGATATTGTTTCTTCTTATCATCAGTTACAAACATATTTCCAACACTAGCTGTAACAGAATTAAATACATGTTGAGAAACTGAATTTAAGGCATTAGTAATAAAGTAATAATTAGAATAAATAGCAACAGAAGAAAGAGAAACTATTCTCGATAATAAAATATTATCAGTAGAATTTACAACTACTCCCCCTACTTTATGCATCATCATTGCCTTAGTATTTTTTACAATACTTTTCTTTGTTTCTTTATCTAAAGGAATATCATCTTTATCTTTAAGATATGGATACATCTTCTTAGCTCTAATAGATACCCATACATTATCAGCAAGAGTTGCAATAATCATTATTACAAGATATCCAATAAAATTTTTATATATAATTAAGTAAATAATTTCTAAGAAAGTAAATAGAATATGTACAATGTATCTTATTAATGTTGCAATATATCTTTTTTGATCTGCTATTATTAAGTTTCTTCTATACGAAAAGAAATACGATACAGCAGTATTAACTACATACAAAATATAAATAAGTTCAATATACTTTATATCTGGCATATCTTTAATAATTAAAGATAAAAAAGGAGTTAATAAAATACCTATTGTTAATATTCCTACTCCAATCCAGTTATAAACTTTTTTATATACTTGCATTAACATTTTACATTTTCTTGTATCACCTTCTGCAAGTGGTTTATATAAACTATAAGTAATTGCTTCACCAACACCTAATTCTGCTAAAGATAAAATAGTTAAAATATTAGTAAAAAGACCATTTAAGCCCAAATAATCTCTTCCTAATGTTTTAATAAAAAAATATCTAGCAATAAAACTAACTATAAAGCCAATTCCTTGACCAACAACTGCAGTTACTAGATTTCTTATACTATTACGCGTTCTAGACATTAAATCACCACCATTTGGTTTAAAAAAGAAAAAGATAAGCAAATTATCTTTTATATTATTTATTAATCTCTTCTAATGTTAAATCTTTAAATACTTTTATATTATAAACTTTTGTATATCTAACATTATTTGGATTAGAATACTTAAAAGTTATTTTAGTATTTCCTTCTTGAATACCTATTATATTAAATATTTGTTTTCCAAAGCACTCTTCTTCACTAACACATTTATCATCTATATCAAAATTTTCATCAATTTTTAAAACATTTGGATCAGCTATTTCATAAGTCCAAGTATAATCGCTTGATGGGCTAGAATCAAACTCAAGTTCAATAATCTTAGAACTACTTTTTTTACATCCAACTAAAATGAAAACAATAAATAAAATAATAGCTATTCTTTTCATATAATCACCAATGACATTATATCACAAAAATAATAACTATTTCTTATTTTTCTTCACTTTTTTATAAACTATACAATTTGCTCTACATACTTGTTCATTAGATAATGAAGAAACTAGATGTGAAGGATTAGCATTAGGTTTATAAGAAACTAAATCTCTAAAATCATTTATAAGTTCTTCGTTAATTCCAACATAACTTAAATAATCTAAATAATTATAATATTCTTCTAATGAGAATGAGTTAATCTCAGTTGAACCATACAAATAAGATAAAATCATCATTTGATAACAATACAAGTCGCTATTTTCATCGGGAATAACATATCCCTTTTCATTTTTATTTGGATTAATATTATATTTACCTTTTACATTGTTTAAAAGTGCAAATGGATTTAAAAATAAAGAAACAGATGACTTATTACCCTTTATTTTACAACTATCTAAATCTATTACCCCAATTTCTTTATTATCTGGCTTTACAATAAAATTAGAAGCATGTAAATCACATAAGAATAAATCATTAAGCTCAGTATGATTTCTAATTGCACGCATCTGATTAAGTATTTCCCCAACTTTAGAAATAAAATATTTTTTTTCTTCTAAAGGAATTTTATCGCTATCTAAAAATGATTTAAAATTAATACCATCCATATAAGGAATAGAAAACCCCTGAATCTTACCAGCAACAGAAATTAAAGAATCAGGAACTAAAAAAGATGATGGAAGATTTTTTGAATTAGATGATAACATTTCTAAAGTATATAATTTATTTGCAAATGTTTCCCCTTCTTGATAAAAAAGTCTTTTAATAACTTTAGGAATACCTTTATCAGTATACTTTAACATGCAAGCTTCAGTATTCATTATTTCTCTTGAAAGAACAAGTGGTTCAAGATTTTCAAACACTCTTCTAGATAAAGTTGATACTTTCATAATTATCCCCCTTAAATTGCCCACATTATACCACAAAAATAAGAATATTTCAAGTTTTATGACATATAAGTTTATATGGAGGAGATATGAATACTACTGGATTAAGTAAAAACGAAGTCCTTGAAAGCCGTAAAAAATATGGAAATAATTCTATATCAAAAATTAATCCACCTACTATTTTTCAACTATTTATTGAATCTTTAGGTGATCCAATAATCAAAATATTATTAATAGCACTTGGAATAAAAATAATTTTCTTAATAAAAGACTTTGATATATTTGAAACTATTGGAATTCTTATTGCAGTATTTGTATCATCATTTATTTCAACAATTTCAGAATATGGAAGTCAAAAGACTTTTATACGAATGCAAGAAGAAGCTTCTGCAACAATAGTAAAAGTTAAAAGAGATAATCAAATACTTCAAGTACCAATCGAAGAAATAGTAATAAATGACATAGTTATTTTAGAGCAAGGCGATAAAGTTCCAGCAGATGGAATAATAATAGATGGATTAATCTCAATAGATGAATCATCATTAACTGGAGAATCAAAGGAACAAGAAAAGAATCCTAATGGCAATAACAAAGTTTATAGAGGAACTGTTGTAACTTCAAATAAAGCAATAATGAAAGTAACTGAAATTGGAAATAAAACAATATATGGAAAACTAAATGAAGAATTGAATGAAAAAGCTCCAGATAGTCCTTTAAAAATAAGATTAACTAAGTTAGCAATGATTATAAGTAAAATTGGATACTTTGGAGCATTTCTAGTATCCTTTTCATATTTATTTTCAAAAATTGTATTAGATAATAACTTTAATCTAGATAAAATTACAAATACAATTACTAATTTTCCATTAATGATGAATTATATTATATATACTCTAACTTTAATAGTTACAATAATAGTTGTAGCAGTTCCAGAAGGTCTTCCAATGATGATTACCTTAGTACTATCTAAAAACATGAAAAAAATGATTAAAGAAAATGTTTTAGTAAGAAAAATGACAGGAATAGAAACAGCAGGAAATATAAATATTTTATTTACGGATAAAACAGGTACATTAACTAAAGGAAATTTAGAAGTAACAGAAATTGCACTAGGTAATTTAAAAAAATTTTCATCAAGCATAGATTTAAAAAAAAATCAAAATATATATAAAATACTAAAATATTCTATTCTATATAATACAGATTGTACGCTATCTAATAATAAAATAGTTGGTGGAAACATAACTGATAAAGCACTCTACTCTTTTTTTATCAAAGATAATATAGTAATAGATAATATAAAAATAATAAAAAAGAAACATTTTAATAGTGCAGATAAATATTCAGCTACATTAATAGATTACAAAGGAAAAACTACTCTATTTAAAGGTGCAAAAGAAGTTATTCTTCCAAAATGCAAATATTACATAGATGAATATGGAGAAAGAAAAAAAATAAATAATATATTTGAAATAGAAAACTACATAAATAATATTTCAAGATCAGGAATTAGAGTTATATGTATTGCATTAGGAAATAATTCAATTGAAGATATGAATAACTTAACACTAGTAGGTATTGTATCAATAAAAGATGAATTAAGAGAAAACACAAAAGAAGCAATTAAATTAATTAATGAAGCAGGAATACAAATAGTAATGATTACTGGTGACAATAAAGAGACAGCTATTTCTATTGGAAATGAAATAAACTTATTAAAAAAAAATGATTTAGTATTAAGTTCAAATGAGTTTAATAATATAACTGATGATGAAATAATAAAAATACTTCCAAGATTAAAAATATTAGCAAGAGCATTACCAAATGATAAAACAAGATTAATAAAAATTGCTCAAAAAAGCAACAATATTGTTGGAATGACTGGAGATGGAATAAATGATGCACCTTCATTAAAAAACGCAGATGTAGGTTTTTCTATGGGAAGTGGAACTGAAGTAGCAAAAGAAGCATCAGATATTATTATTTTAGATAACAATTTAAAATCAATTTATAATGCAATTCTTTACGGAAGAACTATTTTTAAAAGTATAAGAAAATTTATCATATGCCAATTAACAATTAACTTTTGTGCAATAGGACTTTCTTTTATTGGAACATTTATAGGAATTGATACACCAGTTACAGTTATACAAATGTTATGGATAAATATGGTTATGGATACATTAACTGGATTAGCATTTGCCTATGAACCACCACTAAAAGAATATATGAAAGTACCACCTAAGAAAAAAGATGAAGCAATTATTAACAAATATATGTTATCAGAAATAACAATAACTGGTTTATACTCTTTAATACTATGTATTTTTTTCTTAAAATCAAATTATATATTATCTTTTTACAATAACGAAAAAGAATTATTGTCTGCATTTTTCGGACTATTTATTTTTATTGATGTTTTTAATAGTTTAAATGCTAGAACAGAAAGAATAAATATTTTTTCAAGCTTACTAAAAAATAAGTTCTTTATATTCATAATAAGTATAATAATTGTAGTTCAATTATTTTTAATTTACTATGGTGGAGAAATGTTTAGAACAATAGGGCTATCATTTCAAGAATTAGAATTTATGATACTATTAGCATCAACTGTAATACCAATCGATATTTTAAGAAAAATATATCTAAAAAGAAAAAAAAGATGATTAATCATCCTTTTTTCTTTTAAATCTAGAAAAGAAATCAAAGTGTTGTTTTGCAGTCATAGCATCTCCAATTAAAGGAACACTTCTTGCTTTATTATACATATCTTGTTTAACACGTCTTCTAATTCCACGCTTAACATCATCTTCAATTTCATCTTGTATAGTGTACTCTTCTTCTACTTCATGAACAGGAACATTTCCATCCACATCAGTTTCTGTATTCATTACAAGTACAAATAAATCAGAATACTCTTTTGAAAATTCTGAAGTAGCAAACTTTGTTTCAAAATCTTGAACATCACTACACTCTTTAGAAAACTCTTCCAGCTTTAGAAAGAAATCATCAATCATCTTTAAGGTACCAGGATCCTTAACATTATAACTTGCAAATATAGCATTTTTCCTACTATCTATGCAATTACTTTTAATATCATTCATTTTTCCTCCCAAGTAATACAAAATTATGTTGCTGATGAAAAGAATTCTCCAACATAATCAAACCACTTTTCATTAAATGAACCAATTACTGATGAAGAAATAGTAGCTAAAGCTGGCTTCTCATCTTTCAAATCACTAAATACGTAACCATATTCAAAATCAGGAACAGAACTATCAGAGCTTTTCATTACAGCAACAATAACTACATAATTATGTCCATACATTCTTTTTTCATTAAAAGACTTAACCTCAAGCCCATCTTCTTTTAATTTTTCAATAATCTTCTCACGATTATTTATAATATCGTTATAACGTATATCATAGCTTTTATATAAAATAACACATTCATCATTTTGAATATAATCATTTCCTTCATACATATTATAAATAAATCCATCAGGAACAGATAATTTATATCCTAAAAATGAAACAGTATTCTTTTTAGAATTATCTATACTTTTCTTAACATTATCAGGTTCTGTTTCAACAACATCAGTATTTTTTTCTGTTTTTGCATTGTTACTTTTCTTATCACCATTAATAATAAAGTACCATACTCCAAAAATAAGCATTGCAACAATTATACCAATTAAAATAGCAATAATAACCTTCAAATTTTTATTACTATTATTTTGATAATTAGAACCATTAGAATTATTAATACCTTTATCACTAACAACAGGTTGAGTAATTTCAGTATTTTTTGGAGGAGCTACTATATCATTATTTATTTTTAAATCACTATTAATTACTTCTTTTTTTTCTATATTTATTCCAATAGCATCAATAGCCTTAGCACCACACCCACTACATTTTTCAGCACCAGGAACATACTCTGTACCACAATAAGAACATTTCATATACTCAACTCTCCTTTTTACTTTAAAAAACATTACAAAAAAATTATATCACACAATTAAAAAAAAGTATGTACTTATTTATTATTTTTAAGTACATACCTATAAAGCAAAACAAAAACAGTACTTCCAAAAGTATCTATTAAAATATCCACTATATTTCCACTTCTACCTAATACAAATAATTGATGAAATTCATCTGTACAAGCATATATAAAACAAATTAAAATTGTTAAATACAAATTAGTAATACCATAAGATTTCAACATAAACAAAACAAAAACTGCTAATATCAAATATTCCATAAAATGGCACATTTTTCTCACAGGAACATCAAGTATATTAACAATATTATCTACTTCTTCCTTAGTAGCATCGTTATTAAATAATTTATAAACATTAATTATTGTACTTTTTATTAATGATTGACTACTATTAGTAGATGTTACAGACTTCTGATTAGAAAAAGTAAAAATAATCCCCATCCAAATAATTGTCAACAAAGTAAAAATAACTCTTTTCATTAATTCACCATATCATTAAATAACTTATCAAGTGGTGAAATAAAAGTCATTTCCTTTCCTGTTTTAGGATTTTTAATTATCAATTTAGAAGCATGTAACATCATTCTTTTACAATTTTTATTTTTAAAGCCATATTTTGAATCTCCAACAATTGGATGTCCAATTTCTTTAAGTTGAACTCTAATTTGATTACGTCTACCAGTTTTTATATTAATTTCCAATAACGAAAAATCTTGATTATTTCTTATATTAGTATAAGAAGTAATAGCAAGCTTACCCTCTTTGTTTGAATAAGTTACTAACTTTTCATTTTCCTTTAAGTACGATTTAATCGTTTCACTTTTTTTTGTGACACCATAGACAACAGCATAATAAACTCTTGTAGCAATATCATTCCAACTTTCTTGAAGTTGATTTTTTAAACTTTCACTTTTAGAAAATAACAAAACTCCAGATGTATCTTTATCTAATCTATGAACGACAAACAACTTGCTATTACTATTTTTTTTCTTTAAGTACTTTAAAATTATTTCATATAAATTATTTTTATTATCTTTTTCTTCTTCAGTAGCAATAGTCAACATACCACAAGGTTTATCAACTACAATTATATCTTTATCTTCATACAATATTTTAATTTTACCTAAATAACTATCAATCTTTTTTGCACCAATTTTTACTACATCGTCTTTTTTTAAACGATAATCATATTGTGTAATAGTTTTTTCATTTACACTAACCATTTCTTTTGATAGCAGTGATTTAATGTTATTCTTACTACCACTCACATTTTTTCTTAAAAAATCATAAAGTAAAGATTCCTCTAAAACTATTATTTCTTTCAATTGAATCACCCCTATAAAAACATAGTGTATATTAACAAACAGCTATTATTTTGTCAATTATGAAAGTTATTTATCTTATATTACATACAATAGAATAGAAAAAAAGTGCAAAATAGAACCAGCTAAAACAAAAATGTGAAATATTGAATGGAAATATTTAACTTTTCTTCCAAATGCATAAAATATCGCACCAACAGTATATACAATTCCTCCAGATAATAAAAGTAAAATACCACTCCAATTAACAGCTTCAGTTAATGGCTGATAAGCAAAAACTATAACCCATCCCAAAATTAAATAGCTTAAAAAAGAAATTATTCTAAACTTCTTAAAATCAATAGCATTTAATACTATTCCTAAAATAGCGATTGACCAAATAATCGCAAATAAAATATAACCAATAGGCTTTTCAAGAGCAACTAAAGTAAAAGGAGTATATGTACCTGCAATTAAAAGGAAAATGCTACAATGATCTATTATCCTAAATACTCTTTTGGCATTATTTACTGCAAGCGAATGATATAAAGTAGACATAGTATATAATATAATAAGTGTTACACCATAAATTATACTACTTATTACAGCCACATTATTTCCATGAATTGAACTAAAAATAATACACAAAATAAGTGCAGCAATTGAAAGTAAAGCTCCAATTCCATGTGTTATAGCACTCATAATCTCTTCTCCTAAAGAATACTTAGGAACATCTATTTTTTCCTTAAGACTCATCTTATCACCTCAACATATTCTAAAAACTATAAATATATTCTATCAAAAAAATAAGAAAAGAACAAACAAAAAGAAGTGAATCACACACTTCTATTTTTGTTTCATTGTAGGGAATAAAATAACTTCTCTAATTGATTCTTGTTCTGTAAATAACATCACAAGACGATCTATACCATAACCTATACCACCAGCAGGAGGCATACCATATTCTAATGCTTCAACAAAGTCCATATCTATATCGTTTGCTTCGTCATTTCCCTTATCTCTTTCTTTTAATTGTTCTTCAAATCTTTCCAATTGGTCTATCGGATCATTAAGTTCAGTATATGCATTTGCAAATTCTTTTCCACCAATAAACAATTCAAATCTATCAACAAATCTAGGATCATCTGGATTTTTCTTTGTAAGTGGACTTATCTCAACTGGATGCCCGTACAAGAAAGTTGGCTGAATTAATGTTTCTTCAACATATTTTTCAAAAAATAAATTAATTATATGACCAATACTCTTTTGATGCTCTTCAACATAAATATCATGTTCTTCACATAGTTTTAAAGCTTCATCAAGACTCATCTCTTTCTTAAAGTCAATACCAGTTTGTTCTTTAATAGCATCAACCATACTTATTCGCTTCCAAGGGCCTTCAAGATTAATTTCATTTCCACACCAATTATAAGTCATTTTACCAACAACATCTCTTGCAATTGTTGTATACATCTCTTCAGTCATATCCATCATACCTTGTAAATCACTATATGCAAGATATGCTTCCATTAAAGTAAATTCAGGATTATGTTTTGGATCCATTCCTTCATTCCTAAATGCTCTACCTATTTCATAAACTGATTCCATTCCACCAACAAGAAGTCTCTTTAAAGGAAGTTCAAGAGCAATTCTTAAATACATATCGATATCTTGCGTATTATGATGAGTAATGAATGGACGAGCTGACGCACCAGTTAAAAGTGTAGTTAAAACAGGTGTTTCTACTTCCGTAAATCCACGATTATCCATAAAGTTTTGAATACATCTAATTATTTTAGGACGCATAAATGCAACTTTACGAGAATCTTCATTCATTATTAAATCAACATAACGTCTTCTATAACGCTCTTCAACATCAGTAAGTCCGTGAAATTTTTCAGGAAGCGGTTTTAAAGCCTTTACTAAATGAGTATACTCTAAGCATTTAATAGTAACTTCTCCTGTCCTTGTTTTCATAACTTTTCCATGTACACCAACTATATCTCCAATATCAGCAGTTTTAAATAATTCATATTTTTCTTCTCCAATATCATTTATAGAAATATAAATTTGAATACTTCCTGTTTTATCATTTATTGTAAAGAAAGACGCTTTACCCATTTTACGAATAAACATAATTCTTCCAGCAACAGTAGCAGTATCATCCATATTTTCAAAATCATCATGTGGAACATCTTTATATTTATTTTTTATTTCTTCAGCATAAGAATCACGCTCAAATCTATGACCAAACGGATCCATACCCATCTTACGAATATTTTCTGCTTTTTCACGCCTAACAATTTCTTGTTCAGTAAAATCTCTTTCCATAATATACTTCCTTCCTTAATTGACAATATTATATATTAATAAAATAAATAAGTAAATAAAGAACAAAAAAAAATGTAGATAAATCTACATTTCATTAAACTTATAATATGATTCAGGAGTTTTCATATGTTCCGTATATCCATCATAATTAGAAAGAAGTTCTAAAACGTCATTTTTAATATCTTCAGTTATTAGCAATTTATTATCTTTAAATAGCCCTTTTTCTTTACATAAAAGATATAAATCATAAAAGAACATTGACCAGTTTAAACTCATAGAGTTTTTTTTCTCAAAATCTTTCATATCATCACCAGTTAAAAGATCACGAGATGTATCTTTACTCATAAATGAAATAACAATATTTCTAGGTTTACCCATAAAATCACCATATTTCAACTTAAGATATCTAATTGACCATTCCTCACCATAAAAACTAACTATACCATCATGGAATAACTTAATAAAATCGCGATCGTACTTAGATAAATCGGCATTATTTACATTGATATAATAATTATATCTAGACCTATATGCCTTAATTCTACCTATATCAAGAGCAGCATTCTTATAAATGATTTCAAAATCAATATTTATAAAAACACCTTCACCAACAGGAACTAAATTCATTTTTCCTTTTCTTTTTATAGAAACGAATTTTAAACTATCTTCTTTATTTAATATCATAACCATAAAATCAACTCCTATTTTTTACTTTTTTGCTCTTTTAATCAATTCTTCAATTTTTTTATAAGTCTCTGGAGCATCGTTAAGAAGCTCGGCTCTAGCTTCTGCAGAATAATTATACATAGCAAAAGCTTCTGCAATATATTCAGCAATATACTCCCCATTATTATTTGTAAAGAATGAAGCACCAGAATAAGTAGGACACAAAAATGGGTAATTATCAGTATTTCTCTGTATTGTCCAACTGGCTTCTTTTTTAATAATATTCATCCATTCAGCTTTATCTATTTCACGAGACGACATATTAACATGAGATCCTGTTTCATTATATCCAACAAGTGAATCAACAGCATGACCAAATTCATGAATCAAAGCCTGTACCCCGTAATCAAATCCTGAAACAGTACCAAACCATGAAGTAATTCCATCTACACTAGGTCTAAACCATGCTTGAACTCTTTCAATATAAGCTCCACCTTTATCAATTCCTTGATCTTGTTCAAATATTAAATAAGTATTATTTACTGCTTTTAACAATTCCTTATCTTCAAGATTTCCAAGTTTTTCCAAACTATCATGAACATATACATTAAATGCTAGTTTATCAAACTCTTCTAGTTGATTATCATATACATAATATACATCGTAGTTAGTTCCGCCAACATCAACAACTGCTTTTTTAATAGTAACTCTATTAGGATTAATACAGTTTTCTGAACAGAATGATTGTAATTCACTACCTGTAAGTTCAGTTGCTTCATAATTACCGGTTAGTCCTCCTGGAGCAGAAGCAGCACCGCTAAAGCATCCCTTAACTGCTTCTTCTTTAGATAAAGCAGATTCTTCTAAAGACAACACTTGTTCTATCAATTTTTTACATTCTGCTTCTGCTTTTTCTTTTTCTCTCTCCCAATTAGATTTATCTGGTTCTTCTTCATAAGGATTGCCACCACTATACGTAGCTTTAAATTTTTCCACAGCATCACAACAAGCAGCATAAGCCTCCATATATTCATCAGAAGCACTCTTTAAATCATCAACAGCAGATGCAGCAGAAGAAATTGAATCAGCTTCACTTTCTTTTGATTTCAATAATGAATCAACAGACTGCATAATACTAATGGTCCTAGCACAAACATCATCGCTCCAACCTGTAGTACTAGGTGGATCAACATGCATACCACCAATAGCACCTTTTATATCAGAAGCAAAAG
Organism: uncultured Clostridium sp.; assembly: GCA_946541575.1. Classification (GTDB taxonomy): domain Bacteria; phylum Bacillota_I; class Bacilli_A; order RF39; family UBA660; genus RUG13868. The sequence goes on from CAMNJQ010000009.1 coordinate 18,016, forward strand.
TTCCTAAGGAAGCACCAACACCTTCTAGTCCAGTACTTAATTCTTGTATTCTTGTATTCAATTTTGGGCAATCCATTACCATTCACTTCCTTTACACATAGTATCCAGCCTGATTAGAAATATACTTATCAAAAGCTTCATAAGAGTCTACAACATTTTGTAAGAAATCTATCATATCATTTAGTGCCTTTTTCTTACTATCAAATCCATCTGTATATTTCTTTAACTTTTCAATAATCATATCTCCTGTATCACCATTCCAATACTCGGAAAAATCAGATAAATTATTAGTAAAATCATCGTAAACACTATCAATTATTTCTTTTTGCTTTTTTAATGCTTCAATTTTCTCTTTTAAAACATCACTATCTATATTTAAAAATTTAGGATTATCAATAACAATGCTTTCCATATTATCACCTACCTAGATTTCTTCTACTAATGCTAGCTTTTTCATCAACTTCATTATCAAGTCTAGTAAACTTTTCAGCATGTGTTGTAACCGTTCCACCAATTGTTTTAGAAGCCACATCAAAATAATCCCCTAGAAATTGCAAATATGCAGCATCTGCTCTCATAATTTGCACGAAATTATTTAAACTATTTTCAAAAGTATTAGCATCTACACCTTCCCAACAAGATGGCAAGCTTTTATTAATTTCTTCTACAGTTTTTCTTGCATTATCTAAAGTCTCAAAATTTTTAATTGTCTTTTTACTTAATTTATCTACATAATCCCAATCAAAACTAATTCTTTTTGACATAATCCTAACCTCCTATATTTTCTAATGTAACTAGTGGTTGTGTTGAAAAAACAGAATCTAGACTAGATGAAGCAGTACTAATAGAACCAGTTTTTTTCATATTAATTTGTATTAATGATTTTACAATTTGGTCTTTAGAGCAACATGATAATAAATCTGCATATTTTGAAATTCTATTTAAAGAATTTGTTTCATTATAAACTTTTTCCATGTATGAAGAATCAGTAAGTAATTTTTCGTAATCAGCACCGGAACTTTCGCTTAAAGCATCAACATATCCCTTTATTACATCTGATGAATCTAAATTAACTTCATTTCCCTCATATATTGCAAGTAATTTCTCTTGAATTGATGTTTCATTAACTGTTGAAGTAACATCATTAATCTTAGTAAAATCTGTCATAGCACCTTTTAGTAATTCAGAATTTCCACTTTGAGAAATCAACTCACTATAAGTAGTATTATTTTTAGTCGCATACAAATCTACAGAATTAATAAGTGTTGAAGCCATAACAGCATCAACTTTAAATGTATCAAGCTTGCCGTCAACTAAAGATTTCAAAGCATTTACTAAAGAAATTGAAGAACCTTCATCTACTATATCCCTAAATTCTTGAGATACTTTTAATTCTGATAATAACTTTTCCTTAATTAGTAAAGAATATTCTTCACTAAATAATTTATCTAATTCGATTCCTTGTTCATTTGCAATATTTTTTAGTAATTGCACAATAATATCTAGCTCATCCATCGAAATATCAGAAAGATATTGCTCTTGCTTATCAGTATTATCAATTTTTGCCTTATCTTCATCTTCATCACTTAATTCATTAACTGCACTTGGAGTAGGCTTTGATCCGCCGCCTCCGCCTCCGCCGCCATGGCCACCAGGACCCTCATAACTAATTGGCGTATCAGGAAAAGCACCTACAAATTTATTATATAAAGAACTATCATGCTCTTCAACAGCTTTTAAATATGAAGTACATCCAGCAGAAACTGTACTTACATAACTAGCAATCTCAGCTACTCCACTATCAAAAGTTGCAGGGAAATCACTCGCTAATCCTAAAGCCTCTAATTGTTTAAATCCAGCATTTTCACTTGCTTTTGGAAGCCCTTCTATTTTACTACCAAGGGCACTAACTGAATCGACATAACGCGAAGCATCATCAAATCCAATAACTGTTCTTGTACTACCCATTTATTACCACCTCTACTTGAGCGATTTTCTACTACTATTATAAGTATACAATATTTTCAAAATAAAAAAAAGAAATCTTTTAAATTTCTTTATTTTTTATTAATTAAAAACTCAGGTAAAGTGTCAACTTCTTTTTTTCCTTCTATAATATCATATATCAAATTTATTATAGGAATCTTTACTCTTCTATTTTTTAGAAGTTTATAAATAGATTGAATTGTATAAAGGCCTTCTATAGTTGTTGTGGCAACATAAGTGTCAATTTCTCCTTTATCAGCTTTACTTCCCAATAATTTTCCATAACTAAAATTCCTTGATTTTTTACTTGTTGCAGTTAATAGTAAATCACCAAATCCAGCATAAGAAAGTATCGTAGTCCTATCTCCACCAAGTTTACTGATAAGTTCCTTCATATCATGCAATGATTCAACAATAAACATAGCTTGTGTTGATTCAGGATATCCCATTCCATCAAGCATACCAGCAGCAATAGCAATAACATTTTTTATCGAACCACAAATTTCTACACCTATAACGTCTCTTGTTTCTCTTAATTTTATTGAATCACTTTCTAGTGCTTCTCTAACAATATTTCTTGTCTTTTTATTCTCACTTGCTAATGTTAACCCTATTGGACAATTAGTAACGATATCAACAGCAAATGAAGGTCCAGAGATAACTGCATATTTTCTTGTTTTAATATGTTTTTTGAAAATATCTGCCACAAACAAGCAACTATTTCTCTCAATTCCCTTTGATGCTAATAAAACATATTGATCTTCTCTATAATACTTACTTAGCTCAAAACTAACATCATCTACAAATCCTGCAGGAACTGCAATTACAATTATTTGAGCATCACTTACTACATCAAAAAAATCACAAGAAATCAATATATCTTCTGGAATTTTAACATTTGGAAGAACTTTTTTATTTTCATGATCAGTTAAAATTCTATTTTTTTCTTCTTCAAATTTAGTCCACATTTTAACTTTATTATGATTTTTATGAAACATCAAAGATAAAGCTAAACCATAAGCACCTGTTCCTAATATTGCAATATTCATATTATTCCCCTACATACTTAAATTATGATATACATTTTGAACATCATCTATATCTTCAAGCATATCAATTAATTCAATTACTTTTTCACTTGTTTCATCATCAAGTTCAATTGTATTATTTGGAACAAAAGTAATTTCACTAGTAATAAATTCTTTTACTCCAATTGCTTCTAAAGAATCTTTTACCTTCAAAAAATCATTAGCAGGAGTATATATCTCATAACTATCATCATTTACTATAACATCTAAAGCTCCATTATCAAGTGCAGTCATCATAATAGTATCTTCATCAATACTCTTATCAATAACAATTACACCCTTTCTTTCAAATAGATAAGAAACTGAACCATCAGTACCCAAGTTACCACCTTTTTTTGTTAATGTACTACGAACAAGCATAGCAGTTCTATTACGATTATCAGTTAAACAATCGATCATCAATGCTACACCGCCACTGGCATATCCCTCATATCTAATAGATTCATATTCTTCTCCACCAGCTCCACCAACAGCTTTATCAATTGCCTTTTGAATATTATCTTTAGGCATATTATTACTTCTAGCTTTTTCAATTACAGCACGTAAACTAGGATTAGAATCAGGATCTCCATTAGTTCCCTTTGCTGCTATATAAATCTCTTTTGCTATTTTTTGAAAAACTTTTCCACGTTGTGCATCTAATTCACCTTTTTTTCTATGAATTGTTGCCCATTTTGAATGTCCACTCATTTTTGCACCTTCCTTTTTTTACATTATTAGTATAACAAAAAAAATACTATATTCAAATATTTTTATTATAAAAGTAGACTATAAAGTCTACTTATTTAAACACTATCTAATTGATTTCTTTAATGATCTAACATATTCAACAGCAGCTTTTGGTTTATAATACTTAGCAGCATAACCTAAATCATCTGCTAAGTCTCCAGATTCTTCAACTACATATTGAAGAACATCAGAATCCACAAATAAATCAAAATTACTCTTTACTTTATTTAACTTTTTATATTTTTTATTATTCTTTATTGTTTTTACAGGATGTATTAATTTAGAAATAAAACTACTATTAAATTTTAAATTAGAGACTTTAGTGATTTCTGAATCCAAATCATCTTTAAAATCTTTAACTTCCTTAACATTCATCATTTCTTTCTTACTAATCTCTGTATAATATTCAACTATATCCAAAACCATCACCTCTTTTAATTTTATATATTATATTTGTTTATTAAATTAATAAACTCTTCTTGTAATTCTTTTAATTTTTCTTCACTATTCGCTTCAAATCTTGCTGTAATATTAGGGCCAGTATTACTACACCTAACTAAAGCCCATCCATAATCAAATGTTACTCTTACTCCATCAATATCTAATACATTATATTTTTTTGATAAAGCATATTCTTTTATTTTTTCAACTACCCCAAATTTTTTATCATCACTTGATGAAAATTTCAATTCTTCGGTAGAATAATAATTATTTATGCCACTTAACAAATCACTAACTTTTTTATTAGTTTTAGATAATATTTCTATTAATCTTAACCCAGCATACAATCCAGAATCAAAACATGGCCATCTATCATTAAAATATACGTGTCCAGAAAGTTCTCCACCAAAAGGAAGATTGTCATCTTTCACTTTTGCTTTTGTATAAGAGTTACCTGTTCTATAGCAAATACCTTTTGCTCCAAGTCTTTCTATTTCATCAGATAACGACTTAGAACATTTAACATCATATAAGAACTCTTTCTTTTCTACTTTATCTATAATATCTCTAATAATAATTATCATATATTTATCTGTAGGAATATACTTTCCATTTTCATCAACTACTCCAAGTCTATCTCCATCACCATCAAAACCAATTCCTAAATCAGCATGAGTTTCAATAACTTTCTTTTTTAATGCATCTAAATTTTTTTCTACACATGGATCAGGATGATGATTTGGGAAAGTTGGATCACTATCTCCAAATAATACTTCAACATCAATTGGAAACATATTATAAAGCTCTTTTGCAATACAACTTGTTGTACCATTTCCTAAATCTATAACAACTTTAATTCTTCTATCACCAAACTCAAGTGACTTTTTAAATAAATCCAAATACTCATTTCTAATATTATAACTAGCAAGTATACCATTCCCTGAATCAAATTCTCCTTTTATAGTGAAATCTCTAAATTCTTCAATCATTTTACCCCTAGCATTTCCACGACTATCAAAGGCAAACTTAAATCCATTATCATCTTTAGGATTATGACTTGCTGTAACCATTATACCAGTAGGGTTATCTAACTTAATACATGCATAATAATACATTGGAGTTGTACATAGTCCCAAATCAATTACATTTACTCCAGTATCCAATATTCCTTTTATAAGAGCATCAGCAAGTTCATCTGAAGAATATCTATTATCTCTTCCAACAACTGCAGTAAAATGTCCTAAATTTTTTACGTATGTTCCAAAACTTTTACCTATAGTATAAGCAACATCCGCATTTAAATCATTTGGGTAAACTCCCCTAATATCATAACCCCTAAAAATATACTTATTCAAACTATCATTAACTAGTTTCATTAAAACCTCCATATTATTAATCTAAAGACTTAACAAATTCATTAGTATCAACTTTTACTAGCTCTTTCTTTGTTTCTGATTTAGAATCGCAACTATAACCAATGCCCTTTAAGTATTCAGCCTCAGGTCCAGAAAAGTAAGAGTAATCTTTCAAAACATCATTATTAATTAAAGCACTATTTTCTTTAAAATTAACTTTAAAAATATGGCTATTTTCTTCAACGCTAGAACTAAGTCCCTTTTCATTAACATTATTAAGTTCATTAATCTCAGCAAAAATATAATCATCAGGTGCATCATCTTTAACTTTTAAAGGAGTAAAAGTCAATTCAGCATTATCAACTGCACCATCACGATAATGAATTGCAACCTTTGAAGATAACTGATAACCTTCTCTTGAAATTGTTCTATAACAAGTTAAATCATAATATACAATTTCTTTTTCTATCTCAGTTATAGGTCGTGGAATAATCATTCTTAAAGCCATTGGAAGAATTGCAAGTACAACGATAACTCCCATTATCATATAACAAACATAATCAGACTTTGTATGATGCTTTAATCCACTTTGAATAATATCATCTTCTGTAGCAGTTGTAATATCTATTTGATCAAATGGTACTACTTTCTTTTTTGCAGGTTTTTCTTTGCTTTTCTTCTTTTTTTTACTATCTTCTTCTATTTTTAATTCATTATTTTCGTTCTTAGTTTCCTCAGGAACTACTTCTTTGTTTACATTTTCATTATTCATTCTATCCCTCTATTCTAATACAAAAATAATATATCATAATTTACTAATAAAAGTCTATAAATAGAAACTATATTTTACATAAGAAAAGGAACTAAATGTCCCTTTTTGTTATTTATTATATTCTTTTAACTTTTCAATGATTCTTCTAACTTCTAAATCATATTTAACCATGTCTTTACCACCAAATGATTTTAAGAATTCATCTTTCTTCATCTTATATTTATGAGACATATCTTCAACTTCTTTTTCTACTTCATCATCTTTTACTTCAATTTTTTCAATAACTAATAATTCCTCAAGCATTAATCTATATAAAACATGACTATAAGCTTCTTTTTCCATTTGGCTTCTTAAATCTTTTTCAGAAGATTTAGTAAATGCATAATACATATCTAAAGAAATACCTTGCATTCTTAATTGATCTTCATATCTATGCAATAATCTATCTATTTCTTCCTCAACCATCTCTTCAGGAATATCAACTTCAACATTCTTAGAAACAGCTTCTAATAAATCTTCAACATATTTATTTTCAACATCCATTTCTTTTTGAACAATAATATCTTGCTCAATATGTTTTTCTAAACTTTCTTTAGAATCTACTCCATCTATTCCTAAATCATCAAATAAGTCTTTATCAAATTTTCTTTCAATTTTTTCTTTTATTTCATTTACTTTAACTTTAAATACTACAGCAGCGCCTTTTAAATCTTTTGCTTGATAATCTTCTGGGAAAGTAACATTAATATCTTTTTCTTCATTTGTTTTCATTCCTATAATTTGATCTTCAAATCCTGGAATAAATGTATTACTTCCTATTTCTAATTCATAATTTTCAGCTTTTCCACCATCAAAAGCCTTTCCATCTTTGAACCCTTCAAAATCAATTACAGCAATATTTCCTTTTTCAACTTTTCCACTTTCTTTTACTCTTGTCTCAGTAAATCTTTCAAGAATATGTCCTAGTTCATGCTCTATTTCTTCTTTTGAAACTTTTACTTTTTCAGGTTTAACGTTTAATCCTTTATACTTTTTAATTTTAACTTCTGGCTTAGTAATAATTTTAAATTCAAATTCAATACCATTACCATCAACACTTTTAATATCAACACTTGGTTGAACAACAGGAACAAGTTTAGATTCTTCTAATGCTTTCTTGTATGCTTCTTCTACAACAAAATCACTAGCAGGAAGATATAAGCTTTCTTTTCCAAACTTCTTTTCAAAAATATCTCTTGGAACTTTTCCTTTTCTAAAACCATCAACATTTACAGTTTTAACTTTTTCTTTAAAAGCTTTATCAAGAGCATCTGTCCACTCTTTTCCCTCTATTTTTATAACAACTTCTTTTTTATTATCTTTTTTTGCCATGCTTACCTCCACATTTCCACTATATTATATACTATGTATTTATTTTAAACAAGAAAAAAAATAGCAAAGCTATTTAATTTCAGTAATTTCTATCTTATAAACACCATTTGGACTTTCAACTTCAACAATATCTCCAACTTTTTTATTTAATAATGCTTTAGCTATTGGAGACTCATTAGAAATTTTGCTCATAAATGGATCAGCTTCTTGACTTCCAACAATTTTATATTCATCTTCTTCATCATCATCTATATATTTAATATTAACTGTTGATCCAAGTCCAACAACATCATTTGATGTTTTCTCTATTATTTCATAGTTTTCCAACATTTTTTCTATTTTTTTAATACGTCCTTCTAGTTCAGCTTGATCATTTTTTGCTGCATCATAGTCAGCATTTTCTGATAAATCACCAAGAGCTCTAGCTTCTTTTATAGCTTTTAAATTTGCAGGTCTTTTTACATTTATTAAATCATCCAACTCATCTTGTAATTCTTTTAATCCTTCTTTAGTTAGTAAAGTCTTCTTTCCTTTCATGTGTCAACACCTCTTTTTCAATGAACATAATGATATCACAAAAAAGTATTTCTGTCAATAAAATATTGTTAACAGATACTATCTAATTGATTAATAAAATAATCATCAGTCATACCTGCAATATAATCAATAATTATTTTCTTATTATCAGTATTTTCAATATAACTTTTGTCCATATCATGTAAAAATGATTTATAAACTCTACTATTTTGTTTATTTTCGATTAAATCGTTCAAAAGAAAATAATATAATTTATTAACACTCTCTTTATAATATGTTAAATCAGAAAAAGTATTCGCATTATTATATATTTTTTCATAATTAAACTTTAATAACTCATTAACAGAATCAAAAACTTTATCACTTAAAACAATTTCATTCTTACCATAGCTATTTTCGATAATATCAACAACTATAGAATTAACAATATCACTATTATTATCACCTAATGTTTCCTTAATATTATTAGGAATTTCATTCCTATTAAGAACACCTAAAGTAATAGCATCCTCAATATCTCTTCCAATATATGCTATAACATCAGATATTCTAACAACACATCCTTCAAGTGTCATTGGTCTAATACATGCTGCATAACTATGGCTCATTGAAGATTGTTCATAGTCGTATAAAAACTTATTTATGTCTTTCTTTTCAGGCTTATAAACTTTTTCAAGATGCTCTCCATTATGACACATCATACCATCTAAAACTTGAATGGTTAAATTGCTTCCTTTTCCATTGTTTTCTAAAATCATATGAGTTCTAACACTTTGTAAATTATGCATAAAAGGAATACCTAATTCTTTCATAGATATTTCATTTAAAAACTTTTCACCAGTGTGCCCTAAAGGTGCATGGCCAATATCATGTCCTAGTCCAATAGCTTCTATTAAATCTTCATTTAAATTTAGGCATCTTCCAATAGTTCTAGCAACTTTACTTACTAGTTGTACATGTAACATTCTTGTAGAAATATGGTCATGATTTTTAAAAGAAAAAACTTGAGTCTTATTCATATATCTAGCATATGAACTACTATGAATTATAGTATCAATATCATGAAAAAATAGTGGTCTAAAATCTTCTTCTTTTTCTTTTAATCTTAATGCTTCACTACTTTTACAAGCAAATTCTGATAAATTTTCTTCTCTTTTTAAAAGATTATCCTTAATAATATCTAAAGTACTCATATAATCACCTATAAAACATTATAACAAAAAAAAGACTTACAAAGAAGTCTTTAAATTATTTACTCTAGAATATAAGGGTTATCACTAGTTCCTAAACCACTTGCAACCTTAACAGATGATTTTAAATAAACAACAGGAAATACATCTCCTCTATTTCCAGGATAAGAATAATTTACATCTCCACGAAAAGTACCAGTATAAAGAATTATATGAATTCCGTAAGCCCAATGATTCGTACTTGGATCCATTAGCCACATAAAATTATTATATGACAATGCTAGCCAATCGTTTGTTACACATGAACTATAATATGAATTTCCACTAATCTCATAACAATTTGGATCTGAGGCACCATACATGTATTCATATGAACTTAATAAGCCAACTTTTCCAATCCAAGTTGCATTTTTGGAAGATGCATATGCTTCTCCCGCCTTTTGATCATAAGCCACTTCACCTATAAACCAACTAGCATTTTCATTTATTAACGCTTTTGCAGAAGCAGTCATATAATTATAATAAGTATTATTTAAATAATTATGCATTTCACTTTGTGACCATGTATGTTGAACAACTGAACTATTTAAAACACCATCAGATCTTGTACTTGAAGCTCTAATTATTTTCAAACTATTTCCATACACTCCTACAATTCTCCACATTTCATTATTAAACCTAACAAAATTAGAAGGATTACCACCTTTAAATATGTAATTATTATCTCCAATTGAAGTTAAT
>CAMNJQ010000010.1 GCA_946541575.1 uncultured Clostridium sp.
TATTAACTCTTACTACAGTAATAAAAAAAGAAATATTATTTAATAATAAATTAGAATTAAAAAAAGGTTATTTAATTATTGAAAAGTAAAGATTATCTTTACTTTTTTTATTTAATAAAATATGTTATTATATTTATAAGATATACGGAGGTAAAATATGTTTTACTATGACGAAAACAAAATGGATGATATTCTTTCTTTAGTTAATAAAAATATTATGCAAATGAGTAATATGGAAAATGGATATCTAGATAATATGAAACCAATAACTAGAAGTGGTATTTATGGAAACGGAATAGAAATGATTGATTCACAAATTGTATCTATAAAAGATGGACTTACCGATTTTAAAAATATAACTTCTAATAATAGAAATGCACTTGTAGAACTTGAAAAAAGATTAGTACTAGAAGTAGAAGATATTCCACTTCCTAAAGACTTTAATGCAGATGATACAGGCCTTCTTATAGATATAGATAATGCTTCATTATCTAAAAAAGATGGAAAAAAAGTTAATAATAATATTACTAGTGAAGTATCTTTAAAAGATTCTTATAGCAGTAAAAAAGAAAAAATATCAAAATTAAAAAATCAAGAATTAGAGGAAGAAGAATTTGGAGATTATTTAAAGACAAATATTGAAGTATTAAAGAAACTTAAAAAACAAGAATTAACTGATATAACTATAGACGATAATTATAAAATAAAAATGGAAAAATTATCAAAGTTAAATTATGAAGAATTAAGTGATGAAGAGTTAGAAGACTATTTACATACAAATAAAATTACATTAAATGACATAACAAAATATATTGATTTATTAGATAATGGTGATAAAGATGAAGATTAAAGCTAATTATAATGAACTTGAAAATAAAAGTATAGCTCTTAGAAAAGAAGGAGAAAACTTAAATGAAGAAGTTGATAACCTTTTAAAAATATTAGATAAAGTGTCAAAAAATTGGAAAGGCTCTGATAGTGAAGTATATGTTGGAAAAGCAGATGCATACTTTAAAAATATAAAACAAATATCAGGTAGCTTAGATGAATTTGGAGCATTTATTAAATATGTATCAAGTTCATATGAAACAAGAGACTTAAGATGGAGAAAAGAAATAGAAGAGGCAGGTGTTAACTTTGGCGATGAAGAACTTAAACGTAGAGATAAATAGTGAAGAATTAGAATCATGTTCTAATGAAATGATCGAAGTTAATAAAAGAATTGAACAAATATTTAATAGAGTAGAAAAAATAATAAGTGAAGTTCATAATACTGATAATTGGAAAGGTGATACTTGTGAAGCATATTATAGTAGATTTCAAGAATTAAAAGAATACTTTCCAAAAGTAAATAATGGCATAGAAAATTTTGCAAGATTTTTAAATGTTACAAGTAGCAATTATACTAAAGCAGAAAGTACTATTAATAAAAGTATTGATACTAATAAAGATAAACTTGATGTAAATAGTTAAGGAGGATTATTATGGATATAGAAATAACTGGCACTAATATTATTTCGTTTTTAAGTGAAAACCAAAGTTTAATTCCAGAAAGAAAAGAAAACGAATTCTATGACGGAGATATAGTAGCATATAATAATAATTTCTTTATTTTAAAAGAATCAAGTAAATCAACTGCAGAAAAGAAAGTTTTTGATTTATATACTCTAAAAGGAGAATTAATAAAAGAAAACGTAAGTACTAAAGTTTTAACATTCGTAATGCCTAAAGAATTGTTTTCTAAATTAGTAGAAAAATTAAGCACTCAAACTGGAGGATGCGGTGGAGGAGGAGGTTGTGGTTCAAATAGTGGTAATACAACTTCAACAAGAACTGGTAAAACCTATAATCCAACTGCAACTTCTGATGTTGGAAAAGAAGTTAAAACAGGTGATGGAACAGAAAGAGTAAGTAAGAATTTAGGAGAAAAAGAAGAAACAAGAAAAGCATTAGAAGCAAGTAAAGAATTAATATCAAAAGCACAAGAAGCAATAAATACAGCTAATTTAACAATAAATAGTTGGCAAGATGTTAATAATGCTCAAGGATATGCTACAGATGCTTCAATTGTTTTCTTAAATAATTTATCAAGTGCTTTGGATACTTTACAGAGCAATTTAGATAAAACTGAAGGCTCTGCTTTAGAAGTAGATGAATTAAATTATGATGTTAAAGATTTGCTTGTAAAATATACTGAAAAGAAAGAACAAGAAGATATATTAAAGCCAAAAGAAGAGCAGTTAGCAGGAATGAGTCCAACTACAGAAATTGAAAAAGAAGATGGAACTAAAGAAACAGTTGAAAATGAAGAATATAAAAAATTACAACAAGAAATAGAAGAACTAAAGAAAAAAATAGAAGAAATAGACAAAAAAATAGAAGAATTACAAAATATAGTAGATGCACGGCTTAAACGGATTGATGAAAAATATAGTGGATTATTAAACTTTGATAATTCAAATGCTAAAGTATCTGGTGGAAACTTATTTGGAACAAGTGGAAACTTAAATGGAAAAAGTATTGAAGCTACAAATGATGTTATACTTGATTACATGTCAACAAATGATTTAGAATACTTTCAATATGATGATTCTATATATAATATTCCTTCACCATACGATCCATGGAAAGGAATTAAGTTAGAACTTGATGAAAAATATTTACTTAAATATGATTTAGGAAAACTTCAAGAATATGCATCAGGTGGAAATCAAGTTGCAGCTAGTGCTATTGAATTTTTAAAAGGAAAAGCAAGTGGACAAATACCAAGTTCAGTAAGATTTATGATTGATAGCTCAAATAATGGTTTTGTTTATTATAATAATGGAGGCTATTCTGGAATAGATGTATCAAAATATGGAAGTCAAATACAACAAGTTGTAGATACAATTCTTCAAGATAGTTATAGTTCAAATGGATGTGAAAGTGTTGCAGATTATGCATCTACTGCGATGATGGTAATGACTGGTGGAATATTTAATACTATGTATGGTGGAACTGCTAAACCAATGCAAAAAGGTATAGTTGGAATATTAGGAAATGCTGATTGTATAAGTGCAGTTAACTGGGCAATGAGTCAAGGAATAATGAATGCTGAAGGCAGAGGAAACTTAAAGCCTCTTGGATTGGGATATGAATTAAGAGGAATGAGTGGAGGATATGATGGAGCTTCGTATTGTGATGTTGGAACAATACTTACTAAACCTAGTGGAAGTGATAACTGGCATACAGGAATGGTTGTAGGACATACAACAATAAATGGAGTAACATATAACGTATTAGTTCATATAGGTAATAGCCAATATGGATTTAATGCTTTCTTACTAAATAATAACTCTTATGATACAGCAATAAGTGCCGATAGAGTAAAAAGTGCATATTATGGATAAAAGACTAAATTAAAAGTCTTTTTTCTTTGAAATCATAAAATTCTATATAGAAAATAATAATTTTACTTGAAAAATAACAACAAATATGTTAGGATATTCGACATCAAGTCGAATGGATTTTTTCATAAGACTACTCGGGGGTTTTGAAGTATATGAAAGATGCAGTAAATGTAGTAAATGTTACTACGCTTAGTCCAGCAAAAACGTTAAAAAAGTATTTATATTTAACTATTAAAAGAATATTTGATATAGTTGTATCTTTACTTGGATTATTATTTTTAATTCCAATTGCAATAATAGTAAAACTAGCATATGTATTTACTGGAGATTTTACAAGAATATTTTTTACACAAAAAAGAATTGGTAAACATGGAAAGGAATTTAACTTTTTTAAATTTAGATCAATGGTAAAGAATGCAGATCAAGTATTGTTTAAAATGTTAGAAGAAAATGAAGAATTAAGGGAAGAATATAAAATTAATAAAAAGTTGAAAAATGATCCAAGAATTACTAAAGTAGGAAAAATTTTAAGAAAGACTAGTTTAGATGAATTACCACAATTAATTAATATATTACTTGGACATATGTCATTAATAGGTAATAGACCTTATCTTCCACGTGAAAAAGAAGATATGGGAGAATACTTTGATGATATATTAAAAACAAAACCAGGATTAACTGGATATTGGCAAGTATCAGGAAGAAGTAATACAACATTTAATGAAAGATTGAAACTAGAAAAATACTATTCTGATCATTGTGGATTAAGAATGGATATAAAAATATTTTTTAAAACATTTTATGTAGTAATACTAAGAAAAGGCGCAGATAAGTAAAATAATAAAAGAAAAAGTAAATTTAATGCTTTTTCTTTTTTTTTTAATAATTGTATTATATAATTTAAAATAGAGGTGATTGTATGTCAAAAGATAATGATGCCATTAGCATATCAAGCACAAATTTGGAAGTTTTTGATACTTTTTCTAAAACAAGTATTTCCAAAATTGATCATTTTACAGATGAATCAAATAAACAATTTGGAAAACTAAGAAAAACTGGAATTTATGGTAAAGGATTCAACAGAATTGAAAAAGGGTATAGTGAAATCGGACAGTCATTAACTAATTATAGTAATGTCTTAAATGCATATTATGATGAAGTACAAAAGTGTGAAAATATGTTTTCAAGCTCAATTGAATCTATTTACATTCCAAGCGAATTTTCATTAAATGGATTTGAAATTGAAGTCAATAATAAAGACATAGATGTTAGAAAAAAAGACGGAAAGGCTATAAATGACGATAATAGCCAAAACAATATTGAAGTTACTGTAAATAGTAGTATTAATCAACAAGCATTAAATAATATTGAAAACAAAGATGGAAATATGGTAATAAAATTTAATGATTCGTCATCAATTTATAAAGAAACTTTAGAAAACATAAATAATTCAATTATAGATAAAATAAGTAATTATGATGATAGTAGTAAAATTACAAAAAAAGATGTAAATGATATAAGTAAAACAACAACTAATGAAGTGGATTATATAGACTTATTTAGTCCTAAAATAAATTCAAGGATAAAAAGAAAAAATGATAATAGTGTAATAACGATAAAAATAAATGATAATAACTCTCGTTATCAAGAACTAATAAAAAAAGAGTTTGAAATGTTAATCCCAAATGATGAAGAAATGGAGTCAAAAGATGAAATTTAAAATTAAAAAAAATGAAATTGATAAGACTACAAAAATAATGAATGAAGATAGCGAGAAACTAAGTAAAAATTTAGATGAACTGCTTAATCAAATTTCTTTATTAGAAGAAACATGGCAAGGGTATGATTCTAAAATATTTTGCGATTTTGCAAAGAGTTATATTAACTTTTTAAAAATTGTGCCAGATACGTATTCCAATATTTCTAAAGTAATGAATAAAGCAAACAATACATATTCGAACTTAGATAAAGACTATGCTGAAACAATGAAAAAGGCGGTTGTAAAACATGAATAGTATAATAATTAATGATACTGAGAAATTTAAACAAATAATAGAAAATTTTGAAAAAATTACAAAAGATATTAATTTGATTTTTCAAAATGAAAATAATAATATTGATAGTATAAATACAAATGAAATATGGGAAGGAATATTTAAAGATAAAACTATTGAAAAATATGACGATTTAAAATCTAAATATGAAATTATTATTAATTCATTAGAACAATTAAGCTCATTCATGAATAATACACTTAATTCTTATATGGATCTAGATCAAAAATTATTAAAAGAAATAGATACAAAAAAAGAAAAATTAATGATTAATAGTGAGGAGTAAATTATGAACAATATAAGAGATGATGATATAGCATATAGCAATTATTTAAATAAAATATTAAATGGATCAGGCGAATATACAAAAGAATTTTTACAAAAGCACCCAGATATTGATAAAGATGATTTCGGTAAATGGGTTAATAATGAAATAAATGCATATATTAATCCAAATCAAGAATATGAAATTGGTTCATCAAAAGGATTTAATGGAGAATTTTCATTTAATCCAAATGATGAAGAAAAAATAAATAATTCATCAGCATTTTTTAAAGATTTAATGGGCTATGCAGAAGAAGTATATGATAATTCATCAAAAAATTCCACAT
>CAMNJQ010000011.1 GCA_946541575.1 uncultured Clostridium sp.
ATCAACTATAAATAGTGTTTATGGTGGAGGAAATAAAGCAGGAGTTACAAATAGTACAAATGTAACATTAAATGGAAGTACAGTAACAAACTTATTCGGAGGATCAAATCAAAGTGGAGATGTTTTAGAAACAAATATAACTATTGCTAATGGATCTTCTACAAATGTATATGGTGGAAATAATGAAGGTGGAAATGTAACAACATCAAATATTACAACTACTGGAGGAAGCGCAACAACAGTATATGGTGGAAATAATCTAGGAGGAGAAACAACAACTGCTAATATTACTGCAAATGGTGGAAGCATAACAGAAATATTTGGTGGCGGAAATAAAGCTGATACAACTGATACAATAGTAAAAATTAATGGATTAACTGGAACTACAACAAATGTCTATGGTGGAGGAAATGAAGCTTCAGTAGATAATGCATCTATCACTATTAAAAATGGAGTTAATATTACTAATTTATATGGTGGATCAAATAGTAGTGGAACAGTTACAAAAAGTGAAATAAGTATTCCTTTTTCAAGTAATAGTCCAACAATTACTAACATTTATGGTGGAAATAATCGTGGAGGAAAAACTATAAGTGCAAATATTGACATTAATTGTGGACAAATTGGTAACGTATATGGTGGAGGAAATTATGCTGAAACAGGAGATACCAATACAAGTATAAAAGGAGCTAATATCTCTGGAATTGTTGTTGGTGGAGGAAACCAAGCAGCTATAGAAAATAGTACAGTATTAAAATTAATAAATACACGTGTAACAGATAATGTCTATGGTGGAGGAAACTTAGGAACTGTTGGTAAAAACACAGAAGTATTTGTATCCAATAGTATTTTAAATAAAAGCTTGTTTGCAGGAGGAAATGGAGCTACTGCAATAGTATACGGAAATACTTCACTAGATATTGAAGGAAGCACAAGAGTAGCAAACCATGTTTTTGGTGGAGGAAATGCTGCAGCAACTGGAACAGAAGCAAATAACAATTCTACAAGTGAAGTTAATATCGCTGGACTAATTTGTGGAGGAAACGTATATGGTGGAGCAAATACCTCAGTACTATACGGAACTACAAATGTTAATATTGGAAAATATGCAGTAACAAATGATAAATTAACATATAATGACATCATAATAGATGGAACGGTATTTGGTGGAGGAGAAGCAAATGCTTCAGGTTCTGAAATATATGACTTCTCATTTATAAGTGTTACAACAGGAATTGATATAAATATTGATGCTAATGGGCATGATAACTTTGAAATAAAAGGTTCAATATTTGGAAGTGGTAATGCATCAAGTACATCTGGATATAGTAACGTAACAATAAAAAATTATGGAACAGAAGCAAATCCAAAGAAAAATATATCTTTACAAAGAGCATCAAAAGTTACACTTGATAATTCAACAATTGTATTAAAAGGAACAACAGATAGAACAAATGAATACTCTGACGTTTTATTCTCACTTTCAAGATTAGATGAATTAGCACTTACTAATAACTCAGTTATTTACTTAGAAAACTCAACTAACTTAGTTAAATCATTTAAGAGTTTAGTAAGTTCAACAGGTGAAGAAGTAAAAGAATCTATAACAATTAGTGATACAGGAAATGTAACAAGTAATGTTAATAATAAAATATTTATATATGAAGGAAGAAATATAAATATTGCAACTAATGAAAATATTACTGCATATGGTAGAGTAACTGGAATGGCTTTCTTTGGAATGTTTAGTTACGATCGTGAAGGAAATGTTGAAACAGGATATTTTAAAACTAATTACAATAATAATTCAACTATACCTTCACAAGAGTTAGTATATTTCACAAAAGGAAGCTATGTACTTGGACTACATCATACAAATCATAATTATGAAGAAGATGGATTCTATTCTAATTTCCCTGATAAAACAGCTACAGATAAATTAAAAGTAGATTACATAGTACCAACACCAGAAGACTCTAACTACTATATGTGGGTAATAGGAGAGCAAGTAGCATCATACGAAATATCTCTAACTGCATCAAAATATTCAACATTAGGTACATATGAATTACCTTTAATTAATTTCTCAAGTCCAAATACAACATTCTCAGTTTTAGGATTTAACTATAATGATTTAAATAGTGAAGTACAATTAGTAGAAAAAAATGATATACCTAGAATTGCAGAATCTGGAAGTGATGCAGATAACATTATGGGACTAGTAATGCAATCTAGTGATAATGGATGGATTACTAATGGAAGAACAACATTCTTAACAAATGAAGCACTTCACTCTGGAACTATAAATTATATAAGTGAAAACTCAAGTTCAGTTCCAACATTCTTATTCTATTTATATCACTCAAAGAATCTTGAAACAAAGGGAGAAATGGGTAGTGCAACTATCTCAATGGTTGCAATTACTCCAATAGATGATTTAAATAATGAAGTAAAAAGAATTAACATAATAGTTAACTTATCAAGAGCATTATTTACAACAGATGACTATGAAGGAACAATAACTAGTGGAAAAAAATATGAAATGTTTGCTCCAGGAGTAGTTAATATAACAAGAGATAGTAGTTTTACAACATACTATTCATTATTCATACAAAAAGATGAAACAATATATAAAAATGGATATCATCGAGTATTATCATCAACATTTAATTTTCCAGAAAATACAAAAATAACAATGATAGATTTACTTAGTGGAACAACACCAGAATACTATTATTATGTTGTTACAAATGATGATTATATAAATAAACAACAAGAGTTAGTAGAAAAAGGTGACGTATCATATGCTTTATCTAAGTTTGTAAGAATGGGAAGCTCTAATAATAATAATCACTATGATGATGTAGCAAAAAATGATTTATATTACAATGAAGATTTAGATGTAGCAGAAGAAGAGTTTATATTCATTGTCGATTTTAAAGGAACTAATATTACAGAAAATGTTCTTGGAAAAACACTACTTTTGGAATTAAGAAGTAGTGAAGATGAAATAATATTATCTGTAATTGGTGTTGAACAACAGCAATTATTCTATAATTTATATGCAGATAAAGATACAGTAATAGAAGTTACTGGAGATATGAGTACTAATGAAGTATATATTGGAGAACAAGTTAGCTTAAACGTTAATACTAATAATGTTCAACAGTCAGTAGATACTAACCCAGTTGTGGATACTAACTTCAATAATTACAAGCCTGGTATTAAAATATCAATAATTGATTCAAGAGGAGAAGTAGTAAATGGTCCAAGTATCATGGGAATTTCATATACCTTAGGAACAGAAACATATTATCCAAGATTTGATGGAACGGTAAGAATAAATGTAGCAGAACGTATTGCCAATGTTTCTTCACATATCATAATAAATACAGAAGGAAGTAACCTTGCAAGTGGTAATTACAAAATGTTAATTGAATCATTTGCATCACCAGATGGAATTTATTATGGACTTGATTCACTTGATCATGTAGAAATACCATTCGAAGTTAAGAATACTTTATATGGATTAAAAGTAAGCATTACAGATGACCAATTAATTGTAAAGAAAGAAACAGGATTAAATGAAACAGGAACAAATGCAATATCAGCTAACTTAGAATACTCTTCAGGACTATTAAATCCAAATATTAGAATATCTTTATATAGAAGAGACTATGATGAAGTTTATTCAACTATTTATAGACAAGTAGATTTTAAATCATTCTTTAGTAATGAGTTTAGTGCAACATCTAAAGAAAATAAATATATGTTGTTTGAAACTCCTGAAAGTATTATGTCAACAATATTATATTTAAAAGATAATTTAACATCAGGTACTTATAGATTACAATTTGAATTGTATGATAGGGATACATTCATTGGAGAAGTACATAAATATGTAATAATAAAATAATTTATGTTATAATTAATATGATAGCAAGGTGAGATTATGGAAATGGAAGACAAATTAAATAATGAAGAATTATCATTTGAATCTTTAAGTAATAAAAGCTTAGTAGAATCATATGAAGAAGTTGCAGCTTTTTTAAAGATAGTAGAAGATGAAATAAAAAAGACTGATGTAGGTGATAGTGATGAATAAAAGAATAGAACACTATAAAGAATTATTACAAGTCTTACCTAGAAATAATGTCAAAAATAGTAAAATATATTTAGAAAAAGCTACATTCATGAAAGAAGCCGCTATCGAATATAAAAATGAACTAATAAATGAAATAAAAAAAAGATATGTTAATTTATTAGTAACAAATGAAAATGAAGAAATAAAAATATTAGAGAACTATCTAGGAGATAAAAAAGATTTTCTTTATCTCCTAGATAATAATGAATCTTATGAAAAAAGTTCATTAAATGAAAGCTTATATGCAATTCAAAAGTTTTATAAAAATGATTTAGTAAAAGTTAATCAAGATATAAGTGTTGCAATAAAGAAATTTAATTTAGTAGGAGTAACACTTAAACCTAGTGATTTTACTTATGGAAAAGAAATAGAAGAATACATGACTGAATTCTTAAAAGAAAATAATCCAGAATCTAATATATTAAAAGAATTATTTGATAAACTATATTGGAAAAATCCAGGATTAATAGAAAATATATATTTAAATTTTAGATATTTATACTTTAAATATAAGAAAAACTTTGATAGATATTATGATAATAAAAAAGAAAATATTAACTTAAATCTAGAAAGCTTTATGACTGAATATAAAAAATATTTATCTATAAAAAATAAAGATATAAAACTATTACAAGATAAAATACTAAATGGTGAGTTAGATATTAAAGATTATGAAGAAAATAAAATAGAAAAAACAAAAGATGGATTATTCTTAAAAAGAACAACAAAAGAAATTGATGATGAAATAATTATTAAATTATCTAATACTTTACAAGAATATAAGAATTATCTAAGATTTAAAACCATTATAGAAGAGATTAAACTTATATATGAAGATAAATCTAATAAGAGCTTAACTAAATCTATACTAAAAAATATAGCTAAATGTGAAAAAAAGATAAAAAAAGCAAATAGAAAGTTTTTTAAACTTAAAGAAGAAAAGAAATCTTTAATAATAAATAGTAATATAGAAGAATTAAAAAATTATTATAAAGAATATGATGAATCTAAATTTAAAGAAAAAGTAGCAACAAGTCTAAATGATAATTCAACATTACTAGATATTTTAAAACTAATTAATTCTTATAAAATTAATTTAATAAATATATTAAAAAAGAATAATGAAGAAATTACAGATCAAGAAATTGATTTAGAAGAAAAAGCTTTAAAAGAATTTATCTTTAATCCAAATAATACTTTTGTAAATAATACTACAATTAAAGATACAAGAGATATAACAACAATAATATTAGATAAATATAAACTAATGAATATTAACTTAACTAATGAACAATTAGAAGATACTAATCTTGATAATCTTATTTCAATGGTAAATAAAATTATGATTAGTAATACAATAAGTAGTAGCAGTTTAAAATTTGAAGATTTAAATAGTCTTTGTGAAATGAAGAAAATACTTGATAAAGAAAATATAGAAATATAAAAAAATGTTGACAAATAGCAAAAAAAGAAGTAGATTATCACAAAGGGATGATACTATGGAAATGTTTATTTGTAATAAAATAGTTAAAATGTTTCTTTGTTCATGCTATATAAAATGATTATATGATAGTGACCTTTTGGTTGCTATCTTTTGTTTTTTAGGAGGTTTTTATGAATAATATAACAATCGACGACTTAATAAACAAAATAGAAGAATACAATGAAGAAGAAGTAGAATATGTAAAAAAAGCATATTATTATGCAGAAAGATTACATGAAGGGCAATATAGACAAAGTGGTGAAAAATATATAACTCATCCATTAAATGTTGCCTATATACTTGCAGATATGAAAGCAGATAAAGATACAGTATGTGCAGGACTTCTACATGATACTATTGAAGATACAAATATAACAAAAGAAGATATAGCACATGACTTTAATCAAGATATTGCTAACTTAGTAGATGGAGTAACAAAATTAGCTAAGATGAACTTTTCATCAAAAGAATCATTAAATCTTGCTAATACAAGAAAAATAATAACAAGTATTACAAATGATGTCAGAATAATAATTATTAAATTAGCAGATAGATTACACAATATGAGAACATTAGAGTTTAAAAGTGAATTTAAACAAAAAGAAAATGCTATGGAAACAATGGATATATTTGTTCCTATTGCATATTGTATTGGAGCATATAGAATAAAATCAGAATTAGAAGATATATCATTTAAATATCTATATCCAAGTACATATAAAAGAATAGAAGAAAAAAAGATAAAAATAGAAGCTTATAGTAAACCATGTGTAGAAGAGATGTTAGATAGAATAAAAGAAATATTAGAAAATAAAGAGATACCTAATGAAATAAAAGTAAGAACAAAAAATATTTATGGAATATATAAAAGACTAAAAGAAGAAGGAAAACTATCTGATATTCATGATTTAATTGCATTAAAAATTATGGTTGATACAATTGACAATTGTTATAGAACATTAGGAGCAGTACATAGCATATATCATCCATTAAATGATAAGTTTAAAGATTATATTTCAAACCCTAAAACAAATATGTATAAATCTCTTCATACAACTGTTTTTGGTCCTAATGAAAGATTAGTTCAAACTCAAATAAGAACATTTGAAATGGATAATATTGCATCTCATGGACTAACTGCATATTGGGATAAAGAAAAAGGAGAAGCAAGAGAAAAAATGCAAGAAGATTTAAAAAATAAATATCAATTTTTTAAATCATTAAAAGAGATAAATAGAGTATTTGGAGATAATCAAGAATTTGTAACACAAGTAAAAGAAGAATTATTAAGAGATAAAATATATGTATATACAACAAAAGGAGAAGTAATAGAACTACCAAAAGGAGCAACTGCAATTGATCTTGCTTATAAATTAGGATCAGATATCGGAAACTCTATGGTAGGAGCAGAAGTAAATGGTGAAGTAGTATTACCAGAACAAGAATTACATAATAAAGATAGAGTAAGAATAGTAACTAATTTTTATTCATATGGACCAAAAGATGATTGGTTAGATGTAGTAAAAACAACACATGCAAAAAGAAAAATAAAAGAATTTAAAAATAATGAATAGCACTTTACTTTATTTATTTAATATGTTAAAATTCACTTAATTGAATTATTTAAATGTTGATAAATGAACAAGTAGTTAAATATTTACTTAAAAGAGAATCTATGGTTGGTGTAAATAGATAGTGATATTTAATGAATTACATCATTAGGAGTTTAAATCGTTTGCAACGTTACAGCATTAAGAGCATGCTAGTCATGAAAAAAGGTGGTACCGCGGATATTATTTCGTCCTTAGAAATATATATCCGTTTTTTTATTGGAGGAGAAAATATGACAAAAGATGAAAAAATTGAATTAATAATAAGAAGAGGAGTACAAATTCATAGTGAAGATTCACTAAGAAAAAAATTAAAAAGTAATAAAAAATTAATTGTTAAATTTGGTGCAGATCCATCACGTCCTGATTTACATTTAGGTCATACTGTATCTTTAAGATTATTAAAAGACTTACAAGATTTAGGACATGAAATAGTATTCGTTATTGGAGACTTTACTGCAATGATTGGAGATCCAAGTGGAAGAAGTAAAACAAGACCAGCTCTTTCATTTGAAGAAACAAGAAAAAGTGGAGAAACATATTTTAAACAAGTAACTAAAATACTTGATCCAAAGAAAACTAAAATTGTATATAACTCTGAATGGCTTGGAAAAATGTCATTTAAAGATGTAGTAGAGTTAGCTGGAAAATATACAGTAGCAAGAATACTTGAAAGAGATGACTTCAATAATAGATTTAATAATAATGTTCCAATTGGTATTCATGAATTCTTATATCCATTAATGCAAGGATACGATTCAGTAGCACTTAATGCTGATTTAGAAATAGGTGGAACAGATCAAACATTTAATCTTTTAGTAGGTAGAGAATTACAAAGAGATTATGGTCAAGAACCACAAGATGTTATGGTACTTCCATTACTTCCTGGACTTGATGGTGTAGAAAAGATGAGTAAATCACTTGGAAACTATATTGGAATTGATGAACCAGCTGAAGTAATGTATGAAAAGGCAATGAGAATCCCTGATCAACTAATGCATGATTATTTTAAATTAACAACAGATTTATCACTAGAAGAAGCTGATAAATGGATAAAAGAAGATATAGTAATGGCACATAGAAAATATGCAGAAGAAATAATAAAAATGTATCATGGAGAAGAATTTATAAAAGCTGCTGAAGAAAGATATAATAGTGTAGCAAAAGGTGGAGTACCAGAAAACATAGAAGAATTTAAACTATCAAAAGAAAAGCTAAATGAAGGAATAAGTCTAATAGATTTATTAGTAATATCTAATATGTTACCATCTAAATCAGAAGCAAGAAGAAATATTGAACAAAACGGAATAAGTGTTAATGGAAATAAAGAAAATGATGTAAATAAGAAAATCACTGAAGAAGATTTACAAGATGGAGCAATAGTAATTCAAAAAGGTAAAAAACAATTTAAAAAAGTAGTAATTGAATAGTATAATAATAATATACTATTCTTTTTTTAGGAGGAAATATGAAAAAAATAGCAATATTTACTGATATTCATGGTAATTTACAAGCATTAGAGAGTATAGTTGAAGATATAGATAAAGATATATTTGATGAAGTAATATTTTTAGGTGATGTAGTAGGATTTGGACCTAATCCTAAAGAATGTTTAGATATATTAATTGATTCAAATATTAAAGTAGTTAAGGGAAATCATGAAATCTATCAAACAGATGAATTAGTAGCTAATACACTCTTATCAGATAATGAAAAAGAACATAGAGAATGGATACATAGTAAATTAAGTAGAGAAGAATTAGAATATTTAAATAAATTACCAATGGAAATAGAAGAATTAATTGAAGGAAAACTATTTACTTTTTCTCATTTCTTCTTAAATAATAATAAAGATTATTTTGAAAGTTTAAACATTCTTGGAGATAATAAAGTATTTGAAGTATCAAATAAACAAGAAACAGATTATTTATTTGTAGGACACTCTCATGATCCATTTCAAATAAACAATTCAAAATTAGTAACATGTATTGGAAGTAGTGGATGTAGAAAAAATAATTCAACATTTTATACAATACTAGAAGTAGATTCTAATAATGTAAGAATAACTAAAAAAGAAATAAACTATGATAGAAAAGCATTTGAAAAAGAAATTAAAAATAATGATTATCCAGATAGAGAAAGAGTAGCAGAGATATTCTTTGGAATTAAGATAAAAGATGAATAAAATAATTATAGATGATAACTTAATTTTACAAAGATTAGAAGATACTGAAGACAATTACTTATTATTAGAAAAATGGTATAAAGAAAAAGAAGTAAATAAATATTTTGAACAAAGAGAATTATCTTTAGAAGAAGTAAGAAATAAATATAGAGAAAGAACAAAAGAAAACACTAATGTTCCAGTATACATGATTGAATTAGATAATAAGAAAATAGGTATTATTCAATATACAAAAAAAGAAGATGCTTACGAAGTAGATATATTTATTGGAGAAACAAATTTACTTAACAAAGGTATTGGTACAAAAGTAATAAAGTTCTTCTCAAATTACTTATTAAAACTAGGAAATAAAGTAATAATGTGTCCATTAAAAGAAAATAAAAGAGCTATAAAATGTTATGAAAAATGTGGATTCATTATTGAAAAAGAATATGAAGATATAGATACTATAGGTAATAAACAAATATATGTAGAAATGATAAAGTTATATTAAAAAATATAACTTTTTTTAGTCAAAAGAGTAACAAACATCTAATAATTTAATTAGGTGATTAAATTGAACTATTATAATGAGATAAAAGAAGAAATATTAAATAATGAAATAACAAAGAAAGTAAAAGACTATAGTAAAAATAGAAGTGATTTAGAAACATATTACAAAGTAGGGAAATTATTAAGTGAAGCAGGTAAACATTATGGTTAAGGAGTAATAAAAGAATATTCAATTAAATTAACAATTGAATTACAAAAGAAATATTCAGTAACTACACTCAAATATTATAGACAATTCTATAATTTTTCAAAAAGCCACTCAGTGAGTGACCAATTGACATATACACATTATAGAGAACTTCTATTACTTCATGACAAAGAAGTAATTTAGAAACATATTACAAAGTAGGGAAATTATTAAGTGAAGCAGGTAAACATTATGGTTAAGGAGTAATAAAAGAATATTCAATTAAACTTACTAAAGAATTTGGTAAAGGATTTACATTTTCATCTTTAACAAGAATGAAAAAATTTTATTTGTTAATTGAAAAAGTTGCGACAGTGTCGCAACAATTAACATATGGTCATTATATAGAATTAATAGCTTTAAAAAAAATTGATGAAGTGAAATATTATATAATGATTTCTGAAAGCTATAATCTATCTATAAGAGAATTAAGGAAAAGAATAAAAAACAAAGAGTATGAAAGATTACCAGAAGAAACTAAAAAGAAATTAATAATAAAAGAAGAAACAAATGTAGAAGATTTAATAAAGAATCCAATAATAATTAATAATAAAAATAACTATGAGATTATATCAGAAAAAGTATTACAAAAAATAATATTAGAAGATATATCATCATTTCTAAAAGAATTAGGAGAAGGTTTTACTTTTATAGAAAATGAATACAAAATAAAAATCGGAGATACTTATAATTATATAGATCTACTTTTATATAATATTAAATATAAGTGTTACGTAGTAATAGAACTGAAAATAACAGAATTAAAAAAAGAACATATTGGACAAATAGAAATATATATGAATTATATAGATAGAGAATTAAAAACAATAAGTGAAGATAAAACGATAGGAATAATAATAGTAAGAAGAAATAATAAATATATAATGGAATACTGTAGTGATAAAAGAATTATTTCAAAAAGTTATAAATTAATGTAGGAAATAATTAACAAACATCTAATAATTTAATTAGGTGACTAAATTGAATTATTATAAAGAGATAAAAGAAGAAATAATAAATAATGAAATAACAAAGAAAGTAAAAGATTATAGTAAAAATAGAAGTGATTTAGAAACATATTACAAAGTAGGGAAATTATTAAGTGAAGCAGGAAAACATTATGGAGAAAGAATAATAAAAGAATATGCTTTAAGATTAAAAAAAGAAATTGGTAATAAATATAGCTATAGAACTCTATTTAGAATTAGACAATTCTATAATTTATTTAATGAAGAAAAAGTGTCGACATTGTCGACACAATTAACTTGGAGTCATTATTCTGAATTATTATCATTTAATGATTAACTTTTATATTTTAAAAGAGAAAATGCAGACACTGTCTGCACAATTATCTTGGTCACATTATTGTGAATTGTTAAATATAAAATCAACTGACAAAATTTCTTATTATATAAGAAAAACTGAAAAAAGCAATTTATCAGTAAGACAGTTAAGGGAAATAATTAGAAACAAAGAGTATGAAAGATTACCAGAAGAAACTAAAAAGAAATTAATAATAAAAGAAGAAACAAATGTAGAAGATTTAATAAAAAATCCAATAATAATTAATAATAAAAATAACTATGAAATTATATCAGAAAAAGTATTACAAAAAATAATATTAGAAGATATATCAAACTTCCTAGAAGAACTTGGAGAAGGTTTCACATTTATAAAAAACGAATACAAAATAAAAATAGGAGATACTTATAATTACATAGATTTACTTTTATATAATATAAAATATAAGTGTTATGTAGTAATAGAACTAAAAATAACAGAATTAAAGAAAGAACATATTGGACAAATAGAAATATATATGAATTATATAGATAGAGAATTAAAAACAATAAATGAAGATAAGACAATAGGAATAATAATAGTAAGAAGAAATAATAAATATATAATGGAATACTGTAGTGACAAAAGAATTATTTCAAAAGAATTCATAATTAATATTTACAAATAAAAAATAATATGTTATAAGTAAATAACCTGTTCTTTGAAAAAGTAAATAAGTAAACCATATGAAAGACAAAGGTAGCACCTTTGTATGGATAATAGACTCGTTCTTATTACTCTAGAGAGAGGTTTCTAGGGGGATTGAGTGGAAGTTAATAGTGATATTAATTTTGAGAGTTACTAAGTAACGAAAGAGATATTAGTTGTTCTTATTGGTAATAATAAAGTATAGACCTAATCGTGGTAACAATAAACTTTCTGAGAGATAACAGAAGAATAACTTTGTAGCTAGTAGAGTGGCATCTATAGGTGAAGAAGAATGCCAAATAAGCCATTTGTAGTTGAATCCTAGTGATAGGATATAAGATTAGAATCTAGTTAAAGTAGCACAAATCTACAAAAGCATGTCATATTTTATGAGAAAATATTAGACCAACCTATGCGTGTGAAATTTGGAAGTAAAATCTTTTTTGGTGGGCGTAGGTAATTGAAGAATAAAAGTCGCTCTTTTAGGAGGGCAATTACTGGCCAATGACTGAATAATTATTGTCAATAATGAATCAATGTGAAGAAGCATTACTTATTTACTTTTTCAAGGAACAGAAAAGTCGTTAATACGACTTTTTTTATTGGAAAAAGAAAGATTTAATGTTAAAATTAACTTATAAATATGCATAGTTTTTTGACAAAAAATAGAAAATATGATATAATACACGCCAATTTAAAGGGGATGTTTATGGTTATGAATTTTAAAAATTTGAAAGTTAATGATAGTATGTTTAAGAATTGTTTATTGACCAATATGAGTGGATATGCATCAATTGATCAGCCTTGGCTTGTACAGTATAAAGCCGATCCTTCTAAGTTTAAATTTCAAAAGGATAAAACTATTTGGTCTGCTACTAGAGACGTTTTAGAGAAATACTCTAGTATACCTTTTATTGAATATTTTGGTAATGTGATAAGTAGAGAAGAATTTGTAAATTATGTTGAAATGTGGGCAAGGGCTTTAAAAGCTTTAAATGTAGAATCTGGTGATCAAATTCCACTTTACGTACCGGCTATTCCAGAATCATATGCAATATTTTTTGCAGCAAATGCTATTGGTGCAGTTCCATATTTTCAAAAATTATCTATTACAAAAGATGCATTGGAAGAAGAAACGAAATATGCAAAAATTGCAGTTGTCTTTGATGGATTATGGCAAAATGTAAAAAATGTTTTCAGTGAAGATAGATTTAAAAATGTTATTGTTACTTCAGCAGCTGATAGTATGTTGTTTCCAATGAAACAATTAACAAGAATTAAATCATATTTTGAACAAAAAAGATCAGATAGTTTAATATCAAAAAGTTCTAAGTATATTTGGATTGATGAAATAAAAAAGATTTCAGATTATTATACTGGAGATTTTGAAAAACCATTTGAACCAAATAAAGTCGCTATAATCACTACTTCTAGTGGAACAACAGGACATCTTGTCAAAGGAATAATGGATACAAATGAGGGAGCTTTAGCTTCATTATTATGTACTATGAATGCTGAAACTGGATATTCCGAAGGCAAGAGAACTTTAACATGCTTTCCTCCAACTGCTTCTACTTCAATCAACTGTTTGCAATTATTACCAACTTATACTGGTGGAACGATAATATTTGATCCTAGAGTTGATATAAATATGTGGTACAATCAGGTAATGAAATATAAGCCAGATATTACAATTTCGACAGGTTCTGTGTGGGAAAGATTTGTAAGTGATTTATTAGACAAGGAAAAAAAGGGAAAAAAGATAGATTTATCATGGGTTGATTATTTTATTATGGGAGGTGCTGGGACAACTCCAGAAATATTAAATTGGATTAATAGTAATATTCGAGACAGAGGTGCCAAACGTGATGTTAGAGTGGGATATGGTTTTTCTGAAGTATTTGGCGTTTTATCTGTTCAAAAGTATGATAACGAACTTGTTGATAAAACAGAAAAACGTCCAGTAATAAATGTAGGACCTCCTTTACCTGGATATGTTGTTGGTCTGTTTGATGAAAATGGACATGAAGTACAATACGGTAATGGACAACGAGGAGAATTATGGATAAAGGCACCATCCAATATGGAAGGTTATTATGGTAAAGAAGATTTAACAAGACAAACGATAGTTGATGGATGGATTCACAGCGGTGATTTGTGTGAAATTGATAAATATGGAAATATATACGTATATGGCAGAATAAAAAACTCTATTACAATTAATGATAACTTAGTTTATTTGTTTGACTTGTCGAATGAATTGAGAGGAAAATTTGGCTTACATGATATTATAGTTGAAAGAAAAAAGCTTCAAAATGGTGATAGTTCTCTTGTTACTTATTTTTGTCAAAATGATTCTAATAGAATTGATAGTAGGGAATTAATTGAAAAAATAGATGAATATCTTAAATTAAAAGGCATTGTTTTAGACGGTTACAAAGAATATAATAAAGCTTTACCAATAGATCCAACAACAATAAAACCCAAAACAAATGATATTGATGGATTTGTTAAATATATTGATGGTGTGAAATATGATGTTAGTTATACTGAAAAAACTCTAGATGTCTATGAAAAATATTTGTCAAAATCAAACATTAAAGTATTAAAAAGGTAAAATATTTATTGATTTTTACCTTTTTTATTTGTGATATCAAAAATTGTGTTATAATTTATAATAGGTGATATAGTATGTGGAATTATATGTATTTGGGTGTTTGTCTATCTTTCTCCTTACTATTGCTATTATTTTTTAAGTCAAAAAAAAGAATAGAAAGTGTAGAAAATAAATTATTTTCTTTATCACTTTATGCTAGTTCTTTGAGTGTTTTGTGTGAACTTATACTGCAATATTTAACGATTAATTTTGGATTTGAAAATTTATTTATGATTGCTTTTTCAAAAATATATTTATTTACTATTGTAATATGGTTTACTATTTTTTCTAAATATATTTTTTATATTTTTAAGCCAGAAAAAGATGAAAATTATTATCTTGAAAAAATGGAAAAATTTAAAAAAAAGTATTCAATTGTAAATTTAGTTCATAACATTTTACTTGGGGTGTCAATTCTTCTTCTTTCTTTTTTGAATATAGAATATTTTAAAGAGGGAGATTTAATGTACTCGTATGGTAAATCTGTTGATTTTTTAAGAATATGTCTAGGTCTTTTTATGGTCTCATGGATTATTGTTTCTATAAAAAACTATAAAAGAATACTTAATTTGAAATATATTCCTATATTGATTGTTGTTCTTTTACTAATTTTAAACATTTTTTTGCAAAAAATTAATCCTACTCTATTAATTGTTTCGTTTACCTTAACTTTTTTAAATTTTATAATGTTCTTTACAATTGAAAATCCAGATGTTAAGATGATTGAGCAATTAGAAGTTGCAAAAGATCAAGCAGAAAAAGCTAATCGTGCTAAAAGTGATTTTTTATCTTCAATGTCACATGAGATTAGAACTCCACTAAATGCAATTGTAGGATTATCTGAAGATATAGGTACATATAAGGATCAAGTACCAGCACAGGTAAAAGAAGATAGCGAAGATATAATTAATGCTTCTCAAACACTTTTAGAAATAGTAGGTAATATTCTTGATATAAGTAAAATTGAATCAGAGAAGATGGAAATAGTAGAAGTACCA
>CAMNJQ010000012.1 GCA_946541575.1 uncultured Clostridium sp.
GCCAAGAAAATTATTTGACTACAAATGTTCTTACGATATAGAATTAAAATATAATTAAAAATGGTGCGGTTGAAATTACAATAAAGAAAGCTTCTTTAGAAGCTTTATTCTTTTATAGTAACTTTTCGTGTTAATGTTTTATCATAATCAGTACTATATGTAATATGATATGTTATTGTATAAACTTGTGCTTCGCTAGTACTAATACTTTCTACTTTATTACCATCTTTATCCTTTATTGTTACTGTAACATTCGGTTTTACTTCAACACTATTTCTAGTTAGCTTAACATCACTTGCACTTGGACTTTTTTCAGTTGCAGCTAGTTCTGCATTCAAGTCATAAGTTTTATCTTTTACATTTAATGCTACATCATAATTAACAGGTTCAACATAGTTAATATTTACAACTACACCAGCACTTTCACAAGCACCAACATTTTGATATGCTGCAGATATTCTATAACTACCATTAGGAGTAGCAGTATTATAAGTATATACTGTATGTGTAGTAAATCCTAAGAATACACCATCTTTATAAATTTTATATCCAAATGCTCCATAACTACTTGGCATTTCTGTAGATATAGGAGTAACAGCATTCCATGTTAGAGTTACAGTTTTATTACTTGGGTTATAATTACCTGAATATCCTGTAACGTCGGAGAGTCTTTGGTATGCAGCCGATACTTCCGTAGGCTCAGTACCTTTTTTAAACCATTCATAAATTACTTCATTACTTGGAGTATAAGCACTTGCTAACATTGGTTGTCTATTAACATCAGTTGTATATTCAACTCCAACTTTAACTACTGTATTTGGAACAGGGAAGTCTTGACCATTTTTCTTGAATATTTTACTACCTAAAGCATTAAATATTCCTTTTCTGTTATTAAGAGCAGAAGTAGGGTTAGACCAATATGTTGAACTTATTGGATCATATCCATACCATAAAGATATTACAGTTTCAGGATCATATCCAATTATCCATGCATCATTCAATGCATCATCCCCTAAACCATATTTATATCTTATTTGCGCAGTATAGTTTGTTGTACCAGTTTTAGCTGCTACATTAACACCACTTACTTTACCAGCACCACTTAATCCACTTGTAACTGCAGTCTTTAAACAATCAGTAATCATATATGCAGTAGCACTACTCATAACTTGTTTAGTATCAATATTTGGAATTACAACCTCACCAGTATCTCTAAATACAATTTTATTAATTGTATATGGTTCAGTGAAGTATCCTCCATTGGCAAATGCAGCATAAGCCCCAGCCATCTCTAATGGGTTAGAACCATTAAATGCTCCAACTGAATGAGCTTCATGTAAGTTAAGTGTTCCTTTAGTGTCATTTGCATCATTTTTATTTACACATAAATCTCTTTCTTTATCATATTTATATCCTGCCTGACATATTTCTGGAGTAATTCCTAGGCTTAATACAAATTTCTTAATTAAATTATTATCAACTTGTTGGAAAGCTTTTAAAGCAGGAACGTTTCTTGATTGAGCTAGGGCTTTTCTTAAAGTAATTACACCCATATATCCACGGTCAGAATTTCTTATTTCTTGACCAGTACTATAGTAATATTTTGAGTCATCAAATAATTTAAAAGTAGACCAGTTTCCATATTCAATTCCTGGAGCATAGTCAAATACAGGTTTTGCAGTAGATCCTATCTGACGAACAGTTTGAGTTGCAAAGTTAGTAGGACTGTAAGTACCTTCTTGGTTACGTCCTGCACCAATAGCAGTAATTTTCCCAGATTTAGCTTCAACAACTGCAATACCGGCTTGAACTTCAGGGTTTTCCCAATTATATGTTTTACCAGTTAATAAATCATCTACAACTTGTTGATATTCTGGATTCATATTTGTATATATTAACATTGAAGTAGTATGAGGATTAGCTCCATATAACTTTTGAGCTTCTTCTACAACTGTATTCAAATATGACCAATATTTTTGAGTTTCTTTATGAGCATCTAATAAACTTTTAACAGGTATTGCATTAGCAATATCTCTTTCTTCTTGAGTAATATATCCATGATTATACATAAGTTTTAATACTGTAGCACGACGAGCTTCAGCAGCAGCAGGATTTTTGAATGGATCATAAGCTCCAGGTGCTTGGAACATTCCAATTAGTAGGGAAGACTCTGCAAGATTTAAATCAGCAGCATGCTTATTAAAATAAGTAATAGCAGCTTGTTCAATACCATAAGAGTTATTTCCTAAGAAGTGGTTATTTAAATAGAATTCAATAATTTCTTGTTTTGAATAATTCTTTTCTATTTTAAATACAGCCATATATATATCAGTAAATTTACGAACAATTCCTTCAAACCCTTTTGTAACATCAGCTTTATCAGCATTATAACTATTTTTTGCAACTTGCATTGTTAGAGTAGAAGCACCACCAGCATCACTTTGTCCCAATGCTTGTTTAATTGATGCTACTAAAAATCTTGGAGCATCAAATCCATTATGTTGGAAAAATCTTGAGTCTTCTGTAGCAATTAATGCATCAACTAATTCTTCATTTAATTGTTCATATTTAATAATTTCACGTTTTTGTGTTCCAAGTTCTGCAATCTCAACACCATTCATATCATATATTTTAGTTGTTTGAGTCATTGTAAGAGCATCTTCATTAAATTCAGGTGCATGTTCTACTATATAATTTAAAAACCAAGCAACACCACCAACTGCAGCAATAGCAACTAACAAAACGAGAATAGCTAAAGAATTAACTACAATTCTTACCCATTTCTTTCTTCTTTTTCTTTCCATTATGTTAGCAAACCACATAATTAACAAAACACCAAATACCATAATTGCAGTAAATGCAAAATTCATGAATATTAATCCAAGAATTGTTAATACAAGTATAAAAATTGCTAATAATTTAACACTATTTTTAATATGAATTTTTTTATTAATAACTTTCTTTTTACTAGTTGCCATCATTACCTCCTATAATACTATCTATTACTTTTAGATAATCAACTCTAATTCTATATGAAATATCTACTTTATATCCTTTTTCTTCAAATATACTTAATGGAATTGATTTTCTATCATTATTATCAATATAATTTAAAAAGTCTTCACCCATTAATATAAATGTTTTATCAAGTAAAGTAAATCTTACAACAAGGAAACATATTCCTTTACTACTAACTATATGTCTTATATGTTCAATTTGATGTTTATGAATATTTGAAAGTGGAAAAGATGTTTTATTAGTAGTTTCCTTAGCTTCAAAATCAATATATTTACCTTTGTATATACCATTATAATCTGTAGTAGAAGGTTCTTTAAAATAAGCTTCTTTTATTATAAGACTATTATTTTTATAATCTACTTTTGTAACTTGTATAGGAGTAGGCTTTTTATATATATATGCAATACCTTTTTCAATGTAATACATATTTGTTAAGTTCAAATCATTTTCTAGAGCCATACCTCTATTATCATACTTAATATAATTTTCAGTGTTAACTTGTTTAACACCTTTAGGATAGTTCATAAAATCACCTAATTACCTAGATATAACCATATACCTTTATCATTATACAATATATTATTTTATTTTTCTATATTTTTAATTATATTTAATAAATAATAATGTTTACAATTAAATATAAAAAAGATACAATTATATTATATAATGAGGATAGTGATAATATGTTAGAAGGAATCTTTGAAATCAATAGTTATGAAATAGATGATTTAATAAGTTATATGGGAAAAGCATCATCAGATTTGGATCAAACTAATAGTGATGCAAAAAAAGCATTTGAACCAAATAAAAAGTCAGAAGTATTTGGAAAAGGTTCACAAAAAATTAATAATCAAATGGAAGAAATAAAAAATAATGTAGAGCACTTGGAAAATGTAATGAAAAAAGGGACAAGTGCTATTTTTGATACGGAAATAAAAATATTAGAAGAAGCAAGAAACATAGAAATACCAGTTGGATTTGAAACAAATGACGTAGTAACAGATAAAAGTACTAAAGAAATTGGTCTATCTAAATTAGATGGAAAAAGTGTAAATGAAGGAAAAGAACAAAGTGAACTTAATGTTAACATAAATAGTGTTATAGATAAAGAAAATTTAACTAATATAGCTAAAGAAGAAACAAAAGAACAAAACTTTGATGAAAATGAATTAAGAGTAAAAGATACTATATTAAAAGATATAACAAGAAGAGAAACAGAAAAACAAGAGTTTGATGAACAAGCTCTAAAAGTTGATGAAGTATTATTAAAAGATATAGGTAATAATGAAACAAAAAATGTTTCATTTGATGATAAATTGTATTCAAATAAAAAAGAAACATTACAAAATATAGAAAATGGTAATGCTACTCCAATAAATGATGAAATTGAAATAAAAGGTAAAGATGTAGAATTAAGGGGAATAGGTGAACAAATATGAAGATAAGAATAAATCATGGAGAAATGTCAAATGTATATTCAAAATTAAATATAGAAGCATCAGAACTAATGAATGAAATAGAAAAAATAGAAAGAAATATTGGTGAATTAAAAAATGTATGGCAAGGAGAAGAAGCAAACATATTTTATATAAAAATAAATAATTATTTGACGAAGATGAAATCAATACCAAAAACATATGAAAGCATGTCAAGATTTTTAGAAAGAACAAATATAAGATACAAAGAGTCAGATCTAGCATTGAAAAAAGAAATTGATAATGTAAGGATGAATGGATAGATATGATAAGAATAAATGATTCAGAAAAGTTTGAAAGTATAATAGCGGATATAGAAAATTCAAAAAAAGAAATTGAAAGAATTTTTAAAGAAACAACAAATAACATTGAAAGAACAAATAATCCTGAAATATGGGCAGGAATAGCACAAGAAGAATTCAGTAATAAATATAAGTTATTATCAAATAATTATGAGCCAATAAATAATTCATTAGATATATATATAAATTTTATGAGACAAACAATAGAAGATTATAAAGAATTTGAAGAAAAAACAAAAGCAGATATAGAAAAAAATAATATAGAGCTTGATGTTAATAGTTAGGAAGTGAAATAACTATGAATGGAAAAGAATATGTTGATTTAACTGGTTTTATACTAAAATCTCAACTAGGGGGATACTCTCCAACAATAGA
The DNA here is from genome assembly GCA_946541575.1 of uncultured Clostridium sp. Lineage (GTDB taxonomy): Bacteria > Bacillota_I > Bacilli_A > RF39 > UBA660 > RUG13868. Next base: position 5,171 of record CAMNJQ010000012.1, read on the forward strand.
AAAAACAGATGAAAATGGAAATTATGTTGTAATTATTGGAGAATCAACTGATGAAAAAAGAACTTTTTCAGAATCAGAATTATATAACTATATAAAAGAAAATCGTCTTGATATACAAGGTGGAGAAAACATTGGAAATATTACTGCGCAATTAGAATGGTTGGACAAAGAAGTCACACCAGAAAATGTTCTAGAATTAATGAAAGTAAGGGAAGAAGAAAATAAGGAAGATGGAATAAAATTTGATAGCAGAATAAAAACTTTAAAAGCACCTATGGCCCCAACACAACCAACTCCACCACCAATACAACCAACTCCACCGCCAACGCAACCAACTACACCACCAACACAACCAACTCCACCACCAACACAACCAACTCCACCACCAA
>CAMNJQ010000013.1 GCA_946541575.1 uncultured Clostridium sp.
AAGTACTGATGAAACAGGACAAGGAGTAAAAGAAGTAACTCCAGTTGATAAGCTAGATATCGATAAGATAGAAACTAATTTAACTGATACGGAAATAAAGGAAAAAGTAGATAAAACAGGGGTAGACGGAAGAAGTAAAATACAAATATTAAATAATGATTGCAAGAGTTGGGGCAGTCCGTTAATTGCATCTTTAAATTTGAATGATGGCGAAGTAACTAGTAATATTCCAGGTCCAGTTTCGTTTGCTACAGATAGTTGGGCGACGATTAGAAAAGCAGTTAATGATGGAAATACAAGTGTTTATCATGTTGGAGATGAAAAAGAAATAACTCTTTCTAGTTTTGGAACTCAAAAATTAAGAATTGCTAATATGAGCACTTCAGCACAATGTTCTAATGCAAGTTTTTCACAGTCTGCTTGTGGTTTTGTTGTTGAATTTGTTGGTATTCTTGAACAAAAAAGAATGAATCCATTTGATACTCGTATAGGAACTAGTACTATTGGAAATGGTAATAAGGGCGGATGGGAAAGTTGTGAAGTAAGATCTTATTTAAATCAAACTATTTTTAATTCTCTTCCTAGTGATATGAAAAGTGTAATAATCGATACTAAAAATGTATCTGGACATGGTTACAATGATTCAAATAATTTTGTTACTGTTGATAAATTATATTTAATTTCTTTTGAAGAAATCTTTGGATATAATCAATATGCTGGCTATGATTCCGCGATGGAATATTCAAGGCAATTAGATTTTTACAGTAATCATGGTGTTAATACTGGAACTTCTAATTATGTAAAAAAGTCATATAATGGTACAATTATTAATTGGTGGTTGCGTACTGCAGATGCTTATAATCCTGAAGATTTTGAAGTTGCTTCAGATAGGGGTACTTATTCTAACTATTCTTCTAATTCTTCTTTGGGGATTTCTCCAGTCTTTCGTGTAGGTTAATAAAATAATAGTAAAAGTAATTAGTTTTTTATACTTTTACTTTTTTATTTTATTATTTAATACTAATTCTTTTCTTTTTTTATTTATTCTTTTATAATATTAATTAGCGAATTAAGGTGAAATTATGGATAAGACTCATATTAGAAATTTTTCAATTATTGCACATATAGATCATGGGAAAAGTACTTTAGCAGATAGAATAATGGAAGAGACTCATGCAGTTAGTGAAAGAGAAGCAAAAGCTCAATTTTTGGATTCTATGGATATTGAGCGTGAACGTGGTATTACAATTAAACTTAATACTGCTTCTTTGAAGTATACTTATAATAATGAGGAGTATTTACTTAATCTAATTGATACTCCGGGACATGTAGATTTTTCTTACGAAGTATCTAGATCTTTAGCATCATGTGAAGGTGCTCTTTTAGTAGTTGATGCATCTCAAGGAATAGAAGCACAAACTCTTGCTAATTTGTATCTTGCTCTTGATAATAATCTTACTATTATTCCTGTTATAAATAAAATTGATTTACCAAATGCTGATATAGATAAAGTAAAAAAAGAACTTATTGATTTAATTGGTTTTGATGAAGATGAAATAATATTAACTAGTGCTAAAACAGGTGTAGGTATTAAAGATTTACTAGATCAGGTTTGTAAAAAAATTCCTTGCCCTAAAGGAGAAGAGGACAATCCACTTCAAGCTTTAATTTTTGATAGTGTTTTTGATTCTTATAGAGGTGTTGTAATTGCTACTCGTATTTTTAATGGTACATTAAAAGTTGGTGATACTATTAAAATGATGGAGACAGGTGCTACTTATGAAGTTGTTGATTTGTATATTAAAAATCCTTGGGAAGTAAAAAAACAAGTATTAAGTGCAGGAGAAGTTGGATATATTTCTGCTAGTATTAAAAGTATAAGTGATGTTAAAGTTGGAGATACAATAACTCTTGAAAAGAATCCTGCAAGTGTTCCGCTTCCTGGATATAAACCTATGAAATCAATGGTATTTTGTGGGTTATATCCCGTTGAATCATCTAAGTTTGAAGATTTAAGAGAGGCTTTATCAAAATTACAACTTAATGATGCTTCACTTGTATTTGAACCTGAAACATCTACTGCTTTGGGGTTCGGCTTTAGATGTGGCTTCTTGGGACTTTTACATATGGATATTATTAAAGAACGTATTACTCGTGAATTTAATATAGAAATAATTACTACTGCACCATCAGTAGTATATGAAGCAATTCTTACTAGTGGCGAAGTATTAATGGTAGATGCACCTAGTAAAATGCCGGATAAAACATTATTAAAAGAAATAAAAGAACCATATATTAGAACTAATATTTTTACTCCTAGTGAATATATTGGTCCTATTATGGAATTATGTCAAAATAAACGTGGAATTTATATAGGTATGGATTATATAGATCCATCAAGAGTTAATATTCATTATGAACTTCCATTATCTGAAATTGTATATGATTTTTTTGATAAATTAAAATCTTATACAAAAGGATATGCATCCTTTGATTATGAAATAATAGGCTATAAATCTAGTGATTTAGTTAAAATGGATATTTTGTTGAATGGTGATATCATTGATGCTTTATCAATTATTGTACATAAAGATTTTGCATATATTAGAGGAAGAGCAATTGTGCAATCTTTAAGAAAATCTATTCCAAGACAATTATTTGAAGTACCTATACAAGCATCTTTGGGTAATCATGTAATTGCAAGAGAAACTATTAAAGCTTTAAGAAAAGATGTTCTTGCAAAATGTTATGGTGGAGATATTACACGTAAGAGAAAACTCTTAGAGAAACAAAAAGAAGGTAAGAAAAGAATGAAACAAGTAGGAAGTGTTGAACTTCCACAGGAAGCATTTATGAGTGTACTATCAATGGATAGTGAGGAGTAAAATGGTTAATAGTATTTACATACATATTCCATTTTGTAAAAGTATTTGTTCATATTGTGATTTTTGTAAACAATTTTATAATAAAAACTTAGTAGATAAGTATTTGATTTCATTAGAAAAAGAAATTAATAAGAGATATAAAAATGATTTAATTAATACAATTTATATAGGTGGAGGAACCCCTAGTTGTTTATCAGTAGAACAATTAAATAAATTATTTGCTATTATAAAAAAAATTAATTTAAGTGAAGATTATGAGTTTACAATTGAAGCTAATGTGAATGATATTACTGAAGAAAAATTAATATTATTTAGAGATAATAATGTTAATAGAATTAGTATAGGAATTGAAACAGTTAATGATAAATTTATGCCTTTTCTTAATAGATATAATGATAAAAATACTATTATAAATAATATTAATCTTGTAAAAAGATATTTTGACAATTTTAATTTAGATTTGATGTATGCTTTTCCTAGTGAGACAGTTGAGGATGTTTTAGAAGATTTGAAATTTGTTTTGTTGTTAGAGCCCAAACATATTTCAATTTATTCTTTAATAATAGAAGAACATACTAAACTTTATATAGATAAAGTAATGCCAATTGATGATGAAATTGAATCTAATATGTATTATAGTATTATTAGTTATTTAGAGGAAAATGGTTATCATCAATATGAAATAAGTAATTTTTCAAAAGAAGGATATAAATCAAAGCATAATTTAGTTTATTGGAATAATTTAGAATACTATGGTTTTGGTTTAGGAGCTTCTGGTTTTGTTGATAAAGTTAGATATACTAATAATAGAAATATAGATAGATATAATAATGGTGATTATGTTTATGAAGAAGAGAAAATATCAAAACAGATAGATATGGAAAATGAGATGATATTTGGACTTAGGAAGAGAGAAGGAGTTAATAAATCATTGTTTAAGTCTAAATATTCTTTTAAAGTGGATGATGTTTTTGATATAATTAGTTTAGTAGAATCTGGATTATTAGAAGATGATGGTAATTATATTAGATTACCACTTGATAGGTTATATGTTTCAAATTCTATTTTAGTTAATTTTATCGGAGGAAGTAATAATGAATGAAAAAGATAAAATAAAAATTTTTGAAAATGAATATTTATATATAAATGATGAAGATTTAAAAAAAGATGCAAGATATCTTGTTGGACATTTGCCTGATTACTTTTTTAAAGTTGACGCATCAAGTACTGGTAAATATCATCCTAAATATGCTGCTGGTGATGGTGGACTTTCAAGGCATGTTAAATCTGCTTGTAAATTTGCCTATGAATTACTTTCTAATCCAATTATAGGAAAACCATATAGTCAAAGAGATAAAGATTTAATAATTATTGCATTATTAATTCATGATGGATTGAAGTATGGTAAAGATAAAAAGGAAAATTATACAAGATTTGATCATCCAATTTTAGCTAGTGAATATGTAAAAGAAAATAAAGATAATCTTAAAATGAATGATGAAGATATAGAAAAAGTTAGTTCTGCTGTGGCAAGTCATATGGGGCCATGGAATACTAATAATTATAGTCCAGTAATATTACCTATACCAAAAGCTCCTATGGAGAAATTTGTTCATATGTGTGATTATCTTGCAAGTAGAAGATTTATTAATTTAGATTTTGATGAAAATAGTAATGTTATAGATGAGTCTAAAATGTAGGAGGTTTTATGAAATCAGTTGATATAAAAAGAATCAATTTAAAAAGATTAGAAATGGGTGAAAGCTCTTTGGTTTTGAAAAAATGTGAATATGAAGCTCCAGTAATAAAAGATGGATATTTGGTAAATAGTAAAGGTGAGAGAATTGGAACTAAAGGTGATATGTACACTAAGCAAATAATGGATCATATATTGCAGGATGGATGCTTTGACGAAAACCCACGCCCACATTATGAAGATTTTTATGAAGGAGCAACCTATGATAAAAAAAATAATTCTATCATTACTAAAGATGGAGAACAAATTAAAGTAGGTGAGAAGGAAAGTGTCCATATAGAAAATAATGGAGTTAAGCTTTGGGTTCCTGCTCATACTTTGAGTGTTAATACTGGTGTTGAATGTACTTATGATTTATCTAAGGGTGAAAGCCCATTAATTACTTTAAGACCAATAGCAACTAAAGCTAGTTTTGCTGAGATATTATGGATTTATCAAAAAGAAAGTAATGATTTAGTTACCTTTGATGAATTATTAGATCGAAAAACTTGGGATGATGACCAAAAAATTAATAATTGGTGGGTTGATTGGGCACTTCGTGATGAAAATGGTGAATTTATTAAAAATGAAGATGGCCATCCAACTATTGGTGCAGTATATGGTGAAACAGTTAGACGTCGTCATATGCTAAAAGAAGAGGTAATTAATGCTATCAAGAATAATCCTGATGGAAGAAGGAATATTTCTTGTCTTTGGCAACAAGATGATTTTAATGAACCTCATGGATTAAAACCATGCGCATTTTTGACAGTTTGGAATGTAAGACACGGATGGGATAAAGTAGATTATTTAGATATGACAATGGTACAAAGATCATCTGATTTTGCAACAGCGGGATGTATTAATCAAGTTCAATATGTTGCTTTACAAAAGATGGTTGCTAAGGAATTAAATTTAACTCCTGGAACTTTTACATGGAAACCAATTAATGTTCAATTATATGATCGCCATATAGATCAAGCTATTGAAATGCTAAATAGAGAGCCAATTAATTGTAAAGCTGAAATTGTATTAAATGAAGATATTACTAATTTTGATGATTTTAAACCTGATGATATTCAATTACTTGATTATCCTCGTGAAAAAATAAAAACAAAAAATCCTCAACTTAAGTTTCCTTTAGGTATTTAGATATGAGTAAGATATATAATAATTTAACTTTAATAGCAGCAATTGGCAAGAATAACGAATTAGGAAAAGATAATACTTTAATATGGAGATTTAAAGAAGATATGAAATTTTTTAAAGATAATACTATGGGAAAGCCTATAATAATGGGAAGAAAGACATTAGAGTCTTTACCTAAACTTCTTCCTGGAAGAGAACATATTGTATTATCTAGTAGTAATATAAATATTGAAGGTATTAAAGTATTTCATTCTAAAGATGAATTGTTAGAGTATGTTTCAAGTTTTGATAAAGAATTTATGGTTATTGGTGGTGCAAGTGTTTATAGCGAATTTATAAATAATGCTAGTAAGATGCTTATAACAAAAATTGATTCAACATGTAGTGACGCAGATGTTTATTTCCCTTCAATAGATGATAATCTATGGAATTATAATGTTTTATCTTCTTTAAATGAAAATGGAATTAATTTTAAGCATTTGGAGTATAAAAGAAAGTAGGTTGCTACTTTTTTTTTAATTTGGTAAAATAATACTAGAATGGAGGAGATAGTATGGATGAAGTTAACAATAAAGGAAAAATTATTGTAATTGAAGGTACAGATTGTTCTGGAAAGCAGACTCAGTCTCAGCTTTTAGTTGAACGATTAAAAAAAGAAGGAATGAAATGCATATCATTTTCGTTTCCATGTTATGATACACCAACTGGTAAAATTGTTGGAGGAGCTTATTTAGGAAAACCTGAAATATGTGAAAGCTTTTTTGATAACGCAGTTAAACTAGATCCTAAAATTGCATGTTTATATTATGCAGCAGATAGAAAATATAATATTGGCAAAGTTTTAGAATATGTAAATAAAGGTTATTATGTTATTCTTGATAGATATGTAACTAGTAATTTAGCTCATCAAGGTTGTAAAATTGAAAATAAGGACGAAAGGTTTTATATGTATCAATGGATTGATAAACTTGAATATTGGTTATTAGAATTGCCTAAACCTGATAAAACAATATTTTTACATGTACCTTATGATTTTACAAAAGAACTTGAAAAAAATAGAGAGTTTTTAGATGAACATGAAAAAAGCCCTGAGCATTTAAAAAATGCTGAAAGAGCTTATGTTGAATTATCGGAACTTTATAATTGGAATAAAATAGAATGTATTAAAGATAATAAACTTAGAAGTATAGAAGATATTAATGATGAAATATATAATTTAATTATTTAAATTTTATTTATATTATTGCAACATAATAGGAGATTGGAATAACCAATCTCCTTATTTTTTCTTTTTATCTTTGTCTTTGTCTTTATCCTTATCTTTTTCTTTTTCCTTGCTTTTTTCTTTATCTTTATCTTTATCTTTGTCTTTGTCCTTCTTTTTATCTTCTTCTTTATTTTCTTTTACTTCAGTTTCTTGATTTATACCTTCAAATACATCAATTATTTCATTATCTTCAATTTTTTTCTTTTTATATTTTGATTCTGCTTCTTCTGTTGCTTTTTGTTTAATTTTATTTATTTCTTTAGTTGTTAATTTCAAATTAGAATCTTTATTATCATATAAGTCAATAATTTCAAGTTTTTCATTTTGATTACTTTCTTTTTCTTCTTTTCTAACTTCTTCTCTTATACTACGTTCTAGGTCAAAGTCAATATCAACAACACGATATACTTCTTTAAATGTAGTGTATCCTTCAACTACTTTTTCAAGTGCATCTTGTAGTAGAGTAGTAGTATCTCCTGTGTATACTGCTTTTCTTAATGTTTCTTTATCAACTGTTTCATCGTTTATTAATTCACGTAGTTTGTCAGTAAGGAATAATACTTCATGTAGTGCAATTCTTCCCCTAAATCCACGATTACATTTTTCACATCCAACTGGTTCATAAACTTCTTCTACATCTTTTCCTAATAGTTTACTAAATATTTGTTTTTCATAAGAAGTAGTAGGTCTAATTCTTTTGCAATCTGGGCATAGAGTTCTTGCTAATTTTTGTGATATGATTCCATTTAATGCGGTTGATAATAAGTATCTTTCTACATCCATGTCTAGTAAACGTTCGATTGTATTTAGGGCATCGTTTGTATGGATTGTAGATAATACTAAGTGTCCTGTTATAGCTGCACGTACAGCAATTTGAGCAGTTTCGCTATCACGAATTTCTCCGATAAGAATTATGTCTGGGTCTTGTCTTAAGATTGATCTTAAAGCACTTGCAAATGTAAGCCCTACTTCAGCATTAACATATACCTGATTTATTCCTTCAATGTTCATTTCAACTGGGTCCTCAACTGTAATAATATTAACGTCTTCAGTATTTAATGCTGAAAGCATAGAGTAGGTAGTAGTTGATTTACCTGATCCTGTTGCACCTGTAACTAGAATAATTCCGTTTGGTATATCAAGAAGCCTCTCAATTTTCTTTAAATTATGTGGCGCGAATCCTAAGCTATCTAATCCATTTAAACTTTGGCTGTAGTCTAATAGACGTACAACTATTTTTTCTCCTTCATTGGTTGGTAGCACAGAAACACGCATGTCAAGTTCTCTTCCATCGACAACACCTTTAATTGCTCCATCTTGTGGAATACGTGTTTCAGTAATATTCATTTTAGATATTAATTTAACTCTCGTAGCTAAGTTCTTTTCATACATTTTTGGTACTTTTGTGTGGTCTTTTAATCTTCCATCCATTCTCATACGTATCATCATACAATCTTCTCTTGGATCAAAGTGTATGTCGCTTGCCTTATGTTGAGATGCATAAATTATTACTCTGTTTACAATATCAACTATTGGCATATTTACAAAATCATATTCTATCATACTTATCTGCCCCTTATTTTCTATAATATCATTATAATTATATAATAACTTAAAGCTTTAATCAATATTTCAATTATTTTTTTTAAAATAATATGGTATTAAAAATAAAAATATTATATAATTAATTGTATAGTATGATATGAGGTGACGATTATGAATAATAAAGGATTTGTATTGGTTGAATCAATAGTAACTTCTGTATTTGTATTAGGTTTGTTCACATTTATAATTGCAAACATTTTACCTTTAATTGCTAACTATGATAAAGAAGTTTATTATGATTCAATTGATAGTATTTATGATGCACATTTAATTAGAAAAATGATTTTAAAAAATCCTGATCAAAGAATTGCTAATTTGGTTAGTTTTCCTGATGGTAAAGATTATTATATATTTGATAGCACTGATATATGTATTTATTTAGCAAATTCTAATTATTGTAAAAAACTTTTGTCTAGAGATTATCTTGATGTAAGTAAAATTATTCTGACTAATTATACAATTTCTGATTCTTTTGTAGCATCTAGTAAAGGTTTTGATAGACTAACAAGAGAATATATTGAGAATATGCAAAGATATAATAATACAGGATATACTGGAGATAATAAAAGAATTATTGTTGCATTTAATGATGGACGTGTTACTAATATTGAATTGATGGTTGATGGAATAGGTGGTGCAACATGTTAAAGAATATAAATAATAATAAAGGCTTTACTGTAATTGAACTTATTGCAAGTTTTGTGTTTTCTAGTATTTTAGCAATTTCTTTATTTACGGTTGTATTAAATTATAGAGATAAAGAAACAGATACAGATCTTATTACACGTTTACAAGCTTTTAAGTCTAATTTTGTTATTGATGTTGAGCAAGATATTCAAAAAAAAGGATTATATTCTATTGATTACTGTATAAATACAACAGCAGAACCGGAGTCTGATGAGTATGGACAAATTATTCCAAGATGTGCTATTTTAACATTTGATGATGGTGATACTAAAACTTTGGCAGTAAAAAAGACTACTAAAGTTGATACAATATTAAATAGAGATGGAGTTCCTTCTAATTTTGATTATGTTTATTTATATATTGAATATGGGGATATTAAATATAATATACCAGATGAAACTAATGTAGATATTGTTACAGATTATTTTTTAGAGCAGAGTACTGAGAGTGATGGATTAGAAACTAATAATCCACTTTACAAAATAAGAATTGATTTGGTTCATAAAGACTTACCAACTAATATTGCTATTTCTATTGTTGCTTCTGGAAGTAAGTTTATTGATTATGGTTCATCTCCTTATAGTAACTTTAATATTGGTGATTTAGTTACTATTCAATTAAATGAATCAACTCAAAGAAAATTTAGAGTTATTCAACCATCATCTGGATATAACGAATTCGTAACACTTTTATATGATGACGTTTATGATAATTCTTTACTATTGTCTTCAACTGAATTTAATACATCTATTTCAGATGGTAATGATTATAATAATAGTTCAATTAAGATAAATACTGATGTATTGGCAAGCCCTTCTAGTTCTACTAAATGGGTTAATGCTAGTAGAGTAAGGTTAATTACTGCTGATGAAGTAGGATATATTATTGCGACTTGTCCTAAAAATTCATCAAGTGTAGCTACTTCATCTATTAGTTTGGCTAGTGCTCCTAGTTGGCTTGTTAGTGGTAATTATTGGACTATGACTGGTAAAGTAGCAACAAGTGAAGAGGATAGAGGAAAGATGGCATGGTATGTTAATGGAAATAACAAAACATTAAATTTTGCTAATGTTAATGAAAAATATGCAATTAGACCTGTTATTGAAGTTAGCAAAGTTTATATAACTGCTATTAATTAATAATTAAGAATAAAAATATAAAGCATAATAGTGACTGTAGTATTCTAGCGACGAAGTATTTTCTATATTTTATTTGAGTACCTTCTATTATGCTTTTTATTTGGAAATGGACACTTAGTCCGTTAAACGAAATAAAAAAACCAATTATTGATGCTTTAAGCTTTAAAGAATAATTACTTTTGCTAATATTGATAATTGAAGAAGTTACTTCTAGTATTCCATTAAATAAACATGAAATAAAACTTTCAACAATTAATGAGTCAATAACTTGCATAATTATTGAAAAAAATATTATTATTCCAAGCATATTTATTAAAATATGAAAAGAATCGTTAATAGAATTTATTAAATTATTGATAAAAGAATTATTATTTAAATTACTTTGATTTTGGCTATAATCATTTTTCTTTTTATTTTTAAATAATACTCCTATAATTAGGCCAGTTATTAAGTGAATTATAAAAATAATTATTCCTATTTTTTTACTTTTAAGCAGTCCTTCTCCAATGACACTTATTACGAATATTGGATTTGAATAACTTGTAAATGTAATTAAGTGATTTGCATCTTCTAATGATATACTTTTATTATTTAACAAATCTTTTATATATTTAGCACCAGTTGGAAATCCAGTAAAAATACTTCCAATTATTGCAAAACTTGCTTTTGGAGGAAGATTATAGATTCTTGAAAATAAAGGACCAAATATTATACTAATGAAGTTAACAAATCCATATTCAATTAATAGATTTGATAAAAGTAAAAAAGGAAATATTGATGGGATTAAACTATTTTTCCAAATTTCTATTACAAAAATTACTTTTTCTTTTATATTATCTGAATATGTAAAAATATATGCTAAAATGGCAATTAAAAATGTATTAATTAAAATATTAATAAAATTTTTTTTCATAGATATTGTTCTTTCTGATATAATTAATAAGGATGTGAAAATATGAATAAAAAAAATAAAGAAATAAATGAAAATAATAAATCTTATAAAATAGATGATTCTTTAAATAAGAAATATAAATTTAGAATTGTAGCTTTAGATACTTTAAGACATTCTTATAAGACATTAATATTTTTACTTGTTTTATTTTTAATTCTTACTTTCCCTGTACCATATTATGTATTTACTTCTGGAGGAATTACTGATTTAAGTAAAAGGTTTGAAATAGAAGGGGAGAAGTATGAGCAAAAAGGTAGTTATAATCTATCTTATGTACTTCAAAGTAATGGTAATGTTCTAACATATCTTTTGTCTTTTTTTATAAATGATTGGGAATCAGTTGAGAAAGAAAAATATCAAATATCTGATGATGAATCTTTTGATGAAATGCTTACAAGAGATAAGCTTTCTTTAATGCAGGCTAATCAAACGGCTTTATTTATTGCTTATTCTAAGGCTGATAAGAATCCTGTAGTTAATGATACATCTTTTTATGTAGCAGCTACTTATGATTTTTTAACTTCGGATAAAAAAATAAAGATAGGAGATAAATTATTAAGAATTGATGATATTGATGTTAAAGACTTTTCAGATATTTCTTCTTCTATTGAATTAAAAAATGAAGGCGATTATATTAAGCTTACTGTAGAAAGAGATAATGAAGAAATTGATATAAATGTTAGAATTAATAATGTTAATGATACTAAAATAATTGGTTTATTATTTTATAAGATAATGGATTTAGAAGTTAATCCTAAAATTAATTTTTTATTTTCTGATTCCGAGAGTGGGTCTAGTGCAGGACTTATGACAACACTTGCTATATATGATACATTAATAGAGGAAGATTTAACTCATGGACTTAAAATAGCAGGAACTGGTACAATAAATATAGATGGTACAGTTGGACAGATTGGTGGAGTTAGGTATAAAGTGGCTGGAGCTGAAAGTGGCGGTGCTTCTATATTTTTTGTTCCTTCTGGAGAAAACTATGAAGAAGCAATAAAAGTAAAAAATGAAAAAAAATATGATATAGAAATAGTAGAAGTTAAGACCTTTGATGATGCTGTTAATTATTTACGAAATATAAATTAAAATTTCAAAAAAAAATAGAAAAAGAGTAGTCTTTTTCTTTTTTTATGGTATACTATTTATATGATAGAGGTGTTAGGTATGGATAATACGGCGTATTTTATTGAAAGAGAAGTATATGATGAATTAAAAAGGATGGTAAATGAGTCAAAATCTGAACTTAATCCTGAATTATTGAAGAACCCTAAATTTGATGAAACAGTTTTAAGAGAAATTATTTATGTTTATCAAAAAACTATGAATAAAGATTTTAAAATAAGTGTAAGCCCTGATAAAAATAGTCTAGTAATAATGAATTTTACACCTGTTACCTGTGGTTTAGCTGGCATTGCTCCTAAAAGAACTTTTTTTAATCTTAAATTTTCCTTAAAGGATGGAAAATTCGTTTATGAAGTTAATCAAGGGACTTTATTCGATACAAATGATTTGAGAAAACATGATATGGATATAGATGAAGTTTTTAGATCTAAAATTGAAACAATGTATTTAACAAAATATTTTGATGAAGAAGGAATTGAGTATTCATTTAGTACATATAATGATTGCTTTTTCTTCCCTGATTCTTGTGATGAAATAGATTTAAGAGAAAAAGTAATGTCTTCTTTTCATAAACCTGGATTTAGTGAATTTAAATTAGCTGTATTACCAAAATACATATTACGTGCTAAAATAGAAAACATTTATAGGAAACTTGATACTTTATCAATAATACATTCTAATACTTGTATTGCTACAGAAAAAGGTTATAAAGACTTGAGATGCTCTTTGTTTTTATCAAGCCCGATTTTTCCTGATAAACTAATTGGTGCTCAAATGGTTGCTAAGACAAATGATGATGAATTAAGAAATGGAATGAAATTAAATATTTTAGATAATTATGGTGCAACAATTAATGATGTATATGATAAAGCTAAAAATTATTTTAAAACTGGTTTAGAAACTTCGCCTTTAAAAGAAAAGAAAAATAACATTTATAATGCAATTATGAGAAAGGTAATGTAAACAATGTCTATGTACATTGTTTTTTGTTTACACTTAGTCTAAAAAGTGTTGCAAATTAAATAAAAAAAAGATACAATTAAATAGTATAGTAGTGTAAGGGTATGGTGATTAGAGTATGGATAATGATTATTTACAATTAGATGATGAATCGGTTAATACGTTTTTAGGCCGTTTTAAAAAACTTTCTATGGATTTAGGCGATGGTGGAAATCAAGGTAAAAAAGATTTTGAAGGACCAATCAATGCTGGATTTGGTGGAACTGCATCTATAATTACAGATGAAATGGGTTCTTTATCTAATGCGATGTTTGATTTTGGATCGGTTTTTCAAAAAGGAACTGATGGAATATTTAATGCTGATAAAATATCTGCTGCTGAATTTCAAAAATTAGAAATTCCAGAAGATTTTATTGCTAATGCTGCTAGTGATACTTCTAAGCATGTAAATATATTTGTTGATAAAAATGATGGTAGAAGTGTTAATGAAGGGACAAAAGCAACTGCATTTAATGAAATTGCTGATAATACTGTAAATAAAGAAAATTTAGTAGATATTACTGGTGCTCAGTCAACTGTTGAAAATTATAATGATGAATCAACTATTAGAGGACAGTCAGTATTGAGTAATATTTCTATGGATGAAACAGTTGAACAAAAATATAGTGATGATTATTCACGTAAACAAGAAGCTCTTGGTGACATAAGCAATAATCAAACACAAGAGCAAGAGCTAAAAGATAATTATTCTGTTGGAGAGAAAGCTTTGAAAGATATTAATAATAATACACAAACACAAGAACAAACTTTCAAAGACAATTATGTTCAAAATGGTACTGTTTTAAATAGTATGAATGTTAATAGTGTTGCTCCTCAAACATTTACTGAGTCGAGTGGAACAACTTCTAATAGCAGTAATAGTAATGAATTAAATGATGAATTAACTAAATTTGCTACTATGACTACTTTAAGCGAAGAAGAGAAAAGAAAACGAGAAAAAGAAAAAGAAAATGAAGTTGTAGAAGTTGATTTTAATAAATTCTTTTAATAGATAGAGTAGGTGATAATATGAATTTGAAAGTAAGATATTCAGAAGTTAGAAATTTTGCTGATGTTATTGAAAAAGATAGTTTAGTAATAGATGAAGAAATTAATAATATTTTAAAGGATTTAGATAGATTGACTACAGTATGGCAAGGCTATGATTCAGAACAATTTCATGAACATGCTACAGCATACTTTACAACAATGAGAAACATTCCAAGAGCAATGAGAAATATTAATAAATCTGTTGGGGCAGCTCTTGATAGTTATCGTAGTTCAGAAGAAGCATTTTCTTCACTGCTAAGAGGAGAAAGAGAAAGATACCCTAAAAAGAAAGCTGTTCCTAAGTTTAATTCACCATATGGCCCATCATCAATTGCATTTGAAAGGTCTGGTGGGGTTAGTAGTTCTAAAGTAAGTAATCCTACAACAAATAATTCAAAACTTGACTTAAAGACAATGTTTGATAAACCTGGGTTTACAAGTGTTCCTCGTGGTAATGCTCAAACATCTAAAAATTTTGGGACAGCAGGTAGAACTTCTGCTATAAAAAAACCTTCATCTAGTGTTAGCAGTTATTCTCCTTCAGAAGTTGTTTCTTATGCTAAAAATACTGGCTCAAATTATGAACCTAGAAACTTAGGACTTCCAATTAAAAAGTCTAATGGTTTAGGAATTTCTCTTAATAATCAAAATGTAAATAGAACATTTACATTTAATGATAGTACAAAGAGTTAGTTTGATGAGGTGATTAATATATGCAGAAAAGTGATATAGTTATAACAGATTTTAATGCTTTTGAAGAAGTGATTAAATCAATTGAAAATTCATGCAGTAGAATAAAAGAAACATTAGATTCTGAAAAACAAAATAAAGAAAGAATTAATAATACAGGTATTTGGTCAGGTGATGCTCAGCAAGCTATGTATGAAAAAATATCTCTATTATGTGAAAATTTTCCAGGAATTGAATCTTCCTGTGAAATATATATACATTTTTTAAAGAAAACACTAGATGATTATAAAGCAATGATTAATGCATTAAATGCAAATACAGATAATATTGCTGAATCACTAGATGTTAATAGTTAGGAGGTGTAGATATGAAAAATGAAGAATATTCATATGGTACTATGATTACTACTGGTAATAATGGTGAGAAAACCTTTTACATTACTGATGTACAGGATGATAAATATATACTTGAAGATGCTAGTACTAAAGAACAAACGTCTATATCAAAAGACTATTTGACAAGATTAGTGCATGGATCTCAAGCAAAAGTTTATCCAGGTCAAAATAAAGCTAGTTTGGTATCATCAGGAAAGAGTAGTGATGATTCAGCAGCAGTTCAACAAGTAGTTGGTGAAAAAAATGCATCAGTGGATGTACCAACAGGTCAACAACAAGTAGTTGAAAAAGCAGCACAACCAGTTGATAAAATGTTAGGTGTAAAACAATCAGCCTCAGAAACGCCTAAAGT
>CAMNJQ010000014.1 GCA_946541575.1 uncultured Clostridium sp.
TTAATATTATTATTTAGATTTCTTAGTTGTAGTCTTCTTAGTAGCTTTTTTTGCTTCTTTTTCAGCAGCTTTTTCTTTGATTGCAGCTTGAGCAGCAGCAAGTCTAGCTATAGGTACTCTAAATGGTGAGCATGATACATATGTTAATCCTACATTATGGCAGAATTCAACAGATTGAGGATCTCCTCCATGTTCTCCACAAATTCCTAATTTGATATTTGGACGAGTTGCTTTTCCTGCTTCAACAGCCATTTTAATAAGTTTACCAACTCCACGTTGATCTAACTTAGCAAATGGATCTTGTTCATAAATCTTATTCTCATAATATGATCCTAAGAACTTACCTGCATCATCTCTTGAGAATCCAAATGTCATTTGAGTTAAGTCATTTGTTCCAAATGAGAAGAATTCAGCTTCTTTAGCTATTTCATCAGCTAAAAGTGCAGCTCTTGGGATTTCTATCATTGTACCAATATGGTATTCCATATTTGATTTCTTTTCTGCTTTTACTTTTTCAGCTGTTTCAACAACTATATCTTTAACGAATTTTAATTCCTTTACTTCTCCAACAAGTGGGATCATTATTTCAGGAACTATATCGTATCCATCTTCTTCTTTAACTTCAATAGCAGCTTCCATTAAAGCTCTTGTTTGCATTCTAGCAATTTCTGGATAAGTTACTGCTAAACGACATCCTCTATGTCCCATCATTGGGTTAAATTCATGTAATTCATCACATACTGTTTTAATATGTTCTACAGTCATTCCCATAGCTTTAGCAAGATCTTTCATTTCTTTTTCAGTCTTTGGAACGAATTCATGTAGAGGTGGATCTATATAACGAACAGTCATTGGTCTTCCCTTTAACTCTTTGTACATAGCTTTGAAATCACCTTTTTGATAAGGTATTAATAAGTTAAGATATTTTTCTCTATCTTCAACATTTTCTGATAAAATCATTCTTCTTAAATTGAAGATTCTTTCTTCATCAAAGAACATATGCTCAGTACGGCAAAGTCCAATTCCTTCTGCACCAAGTTCTATTGCTTTTGCTGTGTCTCTTGGAGTATCTGCATTAGTTCTAACTCCTAATTTTCTATATTTGTCAGCCCATTCCATAACACGACCAAATTCACCAGCAATTGTAGCATCAACTGTTTTAATTTCTCCATCGTAGATATTTCCTGTAGTACCATCAATAGAAATTACATCTCCTTCATGGAATGTCTTTCCACCAAGCTCAAACTTCTTGTTAGCTTCATCCATCTTGATGTCTCCGCATCCTGATACGCAACAAGAACCCATACCACGAGCAACAACAGCAGCGTGTGAAGTCATTCCACCACGAACTGTTAAAATTCCTTGAGCAGCTTTCATACCAGTAATATCTTCTGGTGAAGTTTCAAGTCTAACAAGTACACATTTCTTCTTATTAGCTTTCCATTTTTCAGCATCTTCAGCAGTAAATACTATTTCACCACATGCAGCTCCAGGAGATGCTCCAAGTCCTTTTCCAATTGGCTTAGCTTCTTTAATAGCTTTTGCATCAAATTGTGGGTGTAGTAATGTATCTAAGTTTCTTGGATCAATCATTGCTACTGCTTCTTCTTCAGTACGCATTCCTTCATCAACTAAATCACAAGCAATCTTTAATGCAGCTTTAGCAGTTCTCTTACCATTTCTTGTTTGTAACATATAAAGTTTACCATGTTCAACAGTAAATTCCATATCTTGCATATCTCTATAATGTTCTTCTAGAGTCTTACAAACTTTCTTAAATTCTTCAAATGCCTCTGGGAATTTCTCTTCCATTTCAGCAATCTTCATTGGAGTACGAACACCTGCAACAACGTCTTCTCCTTGTGCATTAGTTAAGAATTCTCCAAATAATCCTTTTTCTCCTGTAGCAGGGTCACGAGTAAATGCAACACCAGTTCCACAATCATCTCCCATATTTCCAAATGCCATAGATTGAACGTTTACAGCAGTTCCCCAAGAATAAGGAATATCATTATCTCTTCTATAAACATTTGCTCTTGGATTATCCCATGAACGGAATACAGCTTTAATAGCTCCCATTAATTGTTCTTTTGGGTCTGCAGGGAAATCTTTTCCAATCTTATCTTTATATTCAGCTTTGAATTGATTTGCTAATTCTTTTAAATCTTCAGCAGTAAGTTCAACATCTTGTTTAACTTTCTTCTTAGCTTTCATTTTGTCAATTAATTCTTCAAAGTATTTCTTTCCAACTTCCATAACTACGTCAGAATACATTTGAATAAATCTTCTATAACAATCCCATGCCCATCTAGGGTTATTACTCTTTTTAGCAAGAACTTCTACTACTTCTTCATTTAAACCAAGGTTAAGAATAGTATCCATCATACCTGGCATTGAAGCACGAGCTCCACTTCTTACTGAAACAAGTAAAGGATTTTCTTTATCTCCAAATTTCTTTCCAGTTTCTTTTTCCATTTTTTCGATGTACTCATTGATTTGGCTTTGAATTTCTTTATTAATTTCTCTACCATCTTCATAATATTTAGTACATGCTTCTGTTGTAATAGTGAAACCTTGAGGTACAGGTAGTCCAATATTAGTCATTTCTGCTAAGTTAGCACCTTTACCACCAAGAAGGTTTCTCATATCT
This sequence comes from uncultured Clostridium sp., assembly GCA_946541575.1. GTDB lineage: Bacteria > Bacillota_I > Bacilli_A > RF39 > UBA660 > RUG13868. The sequence goes on from CAMNJQ010000014.1 coordinate 2,651, forward strand.
GCATTTCCTTCTTTGAAGGCATAAACATATTTCATTAAAAATCCATCCTTTCCTACGAGTCTTATTATACAAAATTTACTATAGTAAAATCAACATAAATTTTATTTATTTATATTAATCTGTAATTGAATTTTTAAACTTTTATAAAAAAAAGAAGGTAACAATTATACCCTCAAAAAAATATCAAACTACTTATTATAATTTTTAACATAAATCAACACACCAGATAAAAGAATAACAACTAAAGCCATAATAAATAATGTTACTCCAATACCATAAGTTTTATAAGTTGCTCTTACATTATTTAAATACTCTGTTCCAATGCTCGTAGATACCTCTTCATTTATATTTTCTTCATTCACCATAATATGCCTTCTTTCATTTATATTATGTTTAATGTTTTAAAAAAATATACAAAAAAAAGAAGCTTATTCAGCATCTTTATTTTCTACAACTTTTGTTCCTTTGTAACTTCCGCACTTTTTACAAACACGGTGTGGTTTAATTACTGCACCACATTCAGGACATGTAGTAGTTCCCACTGCTTCTAAAGCATTATGAGCTCTTCTCATTCTTTTTCTAGTTTTAGAAACTTTTCTAAATGGTACTGCCATATTTAATCACTCCTATCTTCGTCTTTTAATAGTGTGTTAAAAGGATTATTATTAACTAAATCTTCCTCACTAACCAACTTCCAGCCATCTCCTCGATATTTACTGTAATCTTTAACTTCAGTATATCTAAGAGGAACTTCCAATACAATATTTTGCCATAAAATTTCAATAATATCAAGATAATTTTCATTATTTTCTACAAATTCATCAATTTTATCATCAATTTCCACATTATATTCATACCAAACTTCATCTAAAGTAATAGAATCTTTTATTTTCATCTTCCCATTAGCATGAATTTGAATCGTATAATCTTCTTCTTTTCTAATAATAAAACTATCTTCAAGCTTAACTTCACTTAAATCAATTATCTCTGTTTTTTCATATTTCTCTTTTGGAATAGAATAAATACCATCCAAAGAAATTTTTTCTTGCATTCCTGTATACAATAAAGTTAAATCAATCACTACTAATCAGCTCCAGAATGTGATTATACACTAATTTAAAAAAAGAATCTAGTACTTTCTTAATAATAGTGTATAATATCTTCGAGGTGAATTTATGTCTACAGGAATAATATGTGAATATAATCCTTTTCATAACGGACATATTTATCATTTAAATAAAATAAAAGAATTAGTAAAAGATGACATAATTATATTAGTTTTAAGTGGTAATTATACAGAACGAGGAGATTTAAGTATCATAGATAAATATAATAAAGCTGCTATTGCATTAAAATATGGAGTTGATTTAGTAATTGAGCTACCTTATGAATTTGCAACAGAATCAAGCGACTTTTTTGCATCAGGTGCACTACAAATATTAAATGAATTAAAATGCAACAAACTAATATTTGGAAGTGAGTCAAATAATATTGATAGAATAACAGAAATGGCAAATATTCAGCTTAACAATCCAAAATACAATGAATTAGTTAAAAAAAAGTTAGAAGAAGGAATTAACTACCCTACTGCTATGTCAAATGCACTAAAAGAAATATCATCATTTACTATAAAAGAACCAAATGATTTATTAGCACTTTCATATATAAAAGAAATAATTATAAATAATTATAAGATTACTCCAATATCAATAAAAAGAACAAATAATTACAACGATAAAAAAATAACAGGAAAAATAAGTAGTGCTACAAGTATAAGAGAAGCAATTAAAAATGGAAATGAATATGAAGAAACACTTCCTAAAGAATCAATTAACTCAATAATTAAATTTGATGATAAAGATTACTTTAACTATTTAAAATATAAAATAATAGAAGATAATCACTTATCAGATTATCAAAATGTTGATGAAGGAATTGAAAATAAATTAAAAAAAGAAATAATAAATTGTAATAATTTAGATGAATTTATTACGAAAATAAAATCAAAGAGATATACTTATAACAAAATTAAAAGAATGTTAACACATATAATATGTTCATATACAAAAGAAGAAAGTAAAAATAATAAAAAAATAAAATATATAAGAGTTTTAGGTTTTTCTAATAGAGGAAGAAATTATTTAAGTAAAATTAAAAAAGAAATAACAATTCCAATAATTACAAATATAAATAAAAGAAATATTGAATTATTAACAAGAGAAATAAAAAGTGATCAAATATATTATTTAATTACAAAACAAGAAAAGAATTTATTTAGTCAAAAACCATTAAAAAAAAGAGAATAATCTCTTTTTTTTATGAAGTTTTAGCCTTATGTTCTTCAATTCTTTCAGGTGCATCAACAGCTCTATTCATTGTTCCATCACAAGTAGTTTTAAATGTATAATTTTGAGTTCTATTTCCTATACCTATAGTAGTATCAATCTTTGTAATATTAGTCTTTACTGAATCCTCATCAATAAGTTCAGAATAAGTTAATAGAATTCCATGATTAGATGTATCTCTTCCAGTATAATAATAATCATATTTACCATCTTTAAGAGTAACTACAACATAACTATCAACTAATTCTCCATATGAAGTAGTATTACCATTTTCTGCATCTAAGCATTTTGTAGGAATATAATATGTGAAATCCTCACTTTTAATTCTAAATTCACGATTAGTTACAGCAAGTCTCGCTGCATCAATAAATTTAAGAGCTGAAGTTGAAAATTCAGAATCACGTGATCCCGCAATATATGTTGAAACTGCTGGAACAGCAATAATCATAATTATACCTAAAATAACTACTACAGCAAGTAGTTCAACTAAAGTAAATCCATTCTTTTTCATAAAAGTCTCCATTCTTACATTTATATTATAATTTAATTTATAAATATTAAAAAGACTATTTTCTAAAAAATTGTACAAATATGTAAAAAGAAGAAGTTTATTCTTCTTTGTTTTCAACTTCTTCTTTTGTTTCTTCTTTAACTTCTCTTTCTTTCTTTTTTGATTTTTTAGATTCTTTTTCATTGTCATCATGATTATCATCTTGGAATACTTTTTTTCTTGAGAAATTTAATCTTCCTTTCTTATCCCATCCAATACATTTAACGACAATTTCGTCTCCTAATGAAACTACATCAGTTGTTTTTTCAACTCTATCCTTAGCAAGTTCAGAAATATGAACTAACCCTTCACATCCAGGCCATACTTGAACGAAACAACCAAATTCTTCTATTTTTACAACTTTAGCTGTATATATTTTACCTTCTTCAACTTCTCTTACAATGTTTTCAATCATTTCACGAGTCTTTTCAATAACTTCTTTATCAGTATGATAAATAATTACTTTACCATCATCTTCAAGATCAACTTTAACTGCATTAACATCATTAACAGCAGTAACATTACTAGCTTCAAGAATAATTTTAGTAATCATTTCTCCACCCTTACCAATTACGTCTTTAATCTTTTCAGGCTTAATCATAAATGTAACCATCTTAGGAGCATACTTACTAACTTCTTTTCTAGGTTCGCTAATTTGTTTTTCCATTACATCAAGTATTTCCATACGAGCATCTTTTGCTTGAGCTAAAGCTTCTTTTAAAATTTGTTTTGTGATACCTTTAATTTTAATATCCATTTGTAATGAACATATACCTTTACGAGTACCACCAACTTTAAAGTCCATGTCACCTAAATGGTCTTCCATTCCTTGTATATCAGTTAAAATTGTATAATCATCACCATATGTTATAAGACCCATAGCAATACCTGCAACTGGAGCTTTTATTGGAACACCTGCTGCCATCAAAGACATACATCCAGCACAAATCGTAGCTTGAGAACTAGATCCATTAGATTCAAGTATTTCTGATACAACACGAACTGTATATGGGAATTCTTCCTCACTTGGCATTACTTGTAATAAAGCTCTTTCACCTAATGCACCATGACCAATTTCTCTTCTTCCTGGAGCGCCATATCTACCTGTTTCACCAACAGAAAATGCTGGGAAATTATAATGTAACATAAATCTTTTTTCAGCTTCAAGAGATAGCCCATCAAGTATTTGATGTTCACCCAAAGCTCCTAAAGTTGTAACAGCTAAACTTTGTGTTTCTCCACGAGTAAATAGTGCAGAACCATGTGTTCTAGGCAAAATATCTATATCAGTTGATAAAGGTCTAATTTCGGTCATAGAACGTCCATCAGCTCTAGTTTTTTCTTTAACAACAATTTGTCTAAATAATTCATATTCTATTTCTTCTAAAACCAATTTAACTTTAGTAATTAATTCTTGGAACTCTTCATCTTTTAATTTTTCTTCAAATTCCTCAGTATATTTATTTACTACTTCTTCTTTAACTGCATCAATTGCTGCATACTTCTCTAATTTACCTTTAATTCTTAATGCATTATCTAACTTCTCTTCAGCTAAATCTCTTATTTCTTTTTTAAATTCATCTGTTATTTCAAGAGTTTCATATTCCATATCAGGTTTACCAATTTCTTTTATAATCTCTTCTTGGAATTCACATAGCTCTTTAATAGCTTCATGACCAAACATTAGTGCATCAAGCATTAATTCTTCTGATACTTCCTTACTTCCTGCTTCAACCATGTTAATTGCTTCTTTAGTTCCTGCAACAGTAAGATCTAAAACAGATTCTTCAAGCTCAGCTGGAGTTGGATTTATAATAAATTCACCATTAATACATCCAACTTTTACTCCTGCTATTGGTCCATCAAATGGTACTTCGCTTATGCTTGTACAAAGACTTGATCCAAACATTGCAGTAAGTTCTGGAGAGTTATCAGTATCAACTGACAATACAGTATTAACAATTTGTACTTCATTTTTAAAGCCTTCTTTAAACATAGGTCTCATTGGTCTATCAATCATTCTAGCAGCAAGTGTTGCAGCATCGGTAGGTTTCCCTTCTCTTTTAATAAATCCACCAGGAATTTTACCTACAGAATATAATTTTTCTTGATAAATAACCATTAAAGGGAAGAAATCACTTAATAAATTAGCTTCTTTTTTAACTACTACTGTAGACAAAACTACTGTATCACCATATCTTACTAATACAGCACCATTAGCTTGTTTTGCCATTTCACCATTTTCAACAACGATTTTCTTTCCATGAAAATCAAATTCAAATACTTTTTTTGACATTTACATACCTCCTTTTGAGGGACTTATATTATTGTAGCAAATATAACAATTAATTATTAGATTTACTACAATAACATAATAATATACCCTCTAATATCAAAAAAATAAGACACCAAAAATAAGTGTCTACTTTTATTATTATTTTCTTAATCCTAAATCAGCGATTACTTTTCTATAACTATTAATATCAGTTCTAGCAAGATATGCTAATAAAGTCTTACGTTGACCAACTTTCTTTAAAAGTCCTCTTCTAGAGTGATGGTCATGTGTATGTTCTTCTAAGTGCTTAGTTAAAGCATTGATTTCAGCTGTAAGTATAGCAATTTGTACTTCAGCAGAACCAGTATCTTTTGGATTCTTAGCGAACTTTTTAACTAATTCTGATTTTACTTCTTTAGTTAATGCCATTATTATTTCCTCCTTATATATAATTCATTTTATCCAGGTAAAGGTCGGAAAACTCCAATACGTAGATAAAACAGCAATATTAATATACATTATTTTTTTAATTTTATCAAGAAAAAAATGCAAATATATTATACATTTACATTATAATAGCAGCAAAAAAGAGCTTAAAGCTCTAATTATGTTTTAATGGTTAATATTTACTCACCAGCTGATGCACTTAATGTTGTAAATCCATTTCCTATTAATTCAACATATGATGATTTAATAGTCTTTCCATCACTATCTAATGATACTCTAACTTTAATATGGTATTCAACTTGCCTTGTAAATGAATTATCAGAGAAAAATATTGGATGTGGAGTATAACCATTATGTGAAGTAACTATATCAGAGTGAAGATATCCCATATCATCAAGGAATCTATACATTCCAGGCCATGCTTCTGATATTCTTAGTTTTCCTGTACCATCAAACTTATACCTAATTATATCTCTTGTTCCTGATGTTAACACATAATTATCTTTTCCACTTGAATAAGCTTTAAATGTTTCATCATAATTTAAACCAATAAGAGCTTCTGCTAAATTATTTAAAGTATCTGTATCAGCTTCTCTTCTTTCTATATTTGAACCTAATTCTCCACTTGCTACAACTTCACTTAAGAAAATATCGTTATCACAATAATTGCCTTGATAATCAACACAAACATCATTTTTATGTTCATCAAAATAATCAGTATAAACATTAGACATAAATTCATATGGACTTAAATTAGATCCAGCAGGATAAGTTCTAAAGCTTTTGCAATCTTCACTAAACAATACAATTTCTGGACGAGATCCTACACCAATATTTGTAGGTATTTCTTTTAATCCATTTACTATTTTATCTTCATTTAACGCATATTCAGGGGTAATTTCTATACCAGTTTCAGTACTATCAGTACTTGCCCAATAATAACTAAAACCATCCGCATTATAAACTACAATTGCATATGCTTGTACAAAATCACCATAAGGGCTACTAACTCCATTTTCAAAAGGCATACAAGAATATGGAAGATAATAAGTAACATTTGGATTATATGTACCTAACTTTCCTTCATTAACTTTTGTTCTTGCAGCACTAATAATATTTTTTGCTGTTACAATATAAGAGCTTCTTCTAGAGTTTGAAATATAAGTTGTTACTGAAGGAATAGCTATTATCATAAGTATTCCTAAAATAATAATTACTGCAAGTAACTCAATTAATGTAAAACCTTTTTTATTCTTCATTTTATCACCTACTAAACATTCAATTCTATTTATTATTTTAATCAGTTTTTAACACAATAAAATTATTTTTTTTCTTTATTTATAAAAATACTAAATAACACACATAAGAATGATGAAATAAGAACTGCCCCAATAATATCTGTTAACCAGTGAACCCCAGATAAAACTCTTGTAAAAATTATCGCAAGCATTAATATAAATGAAGCACAATTAAACATTTTTACATATTTTATATTTTTAAATACTTCCTTACTTACTAAAATACTACTAATACATACACAAATAGATAAAATCGTATGTGAAGACGGATATGATGCTTCCAATATGCCATCTTCAAGTACAGGCCTATAATTTATTACTACAACTTCAAACAAAGCATAAACAAGTAAAACTACAACATAAAAAGCACCTAAATTAATAATATTTCTATCTACCTTAGCAATACTTTTTCTTTTTATTAATTGAATAAATCCAATAACTCCATATAAACCAACTATCAAAAATGATAAATATCCAAGTATCTTACTTATCTTATAAAAAGATTCATTATAACTAAACATATCATGAAATGCTTTATTTAATGAAGCAAAGCCAACTTCACTATTGTTCGGTCCAATTGCTTGAACATCAATTATTTTTATTAACACTGTAAAGAATATAAATAAAAATAATAAAATTACACTGAACATAATCTTTTTCTTACTACTACTTTTCATTTTTACCTCTCATACATCTACTATATTAAATATACCATATATATTAAAAAAAGCTAGCATTTGCTAGCATTTTTTTTATTTATTTAATTCTTCTTCTATTCTCATTAATTGATTATATTTACAAATTCTATCTGTTCTTGACATAGAACCAGTTTTTATTTGTCCTAAAGATAATCCAACAGCTAAATCAGCAATTGTAGTATCCTCTGTTTCTCCACTTCTATGAGAAATAATTGTATTATAATTATGGCTTCTAGCAAGTTCAATTGTTTCAAGTGTTTCTGTAATAGTACCAATTTGGTTAACTTTTAGAAGAATTGCATTTCCTGCATGTTTATCAATTCCCATTTGTAAACATTCTTTATTAGTAACAAATAAATCATCACCAACTAATTGAATTCTATCGCCAAGACGTTCTGTAATCTTAGTAAATCCTTCCCAATCATTTTCATCAACTGGATCTTCAATTGATATAATTGGATATTTACCAACTAATTCTTCATAAAAATCTATTAATTCATCAGTTGTTAGGCTTCTTCCTTCACCAACTAAATCATATTTTTTTGTCTTCTTATTATAGAATTCACTAGCAGCAACATCTATTGCAATACAAACATCTTTCTTTGGTTCATATCCAGCTCTTTTAATAGCTTCCATAATTAATTCAAAACCTTCAGTATTTGATTTTAAATCAGGGGCAAATCCACCTTCATCACCAACACCAGTAGCAAGCTTTTTCTCGTTTAAAACTTTTTTTAAGTTATGGAAAACTTCTGCACCGATTCTTACTCTATCATGAATATTATCTGCTTGAGGAACAATCATAAACTCTTGGAAATCAAGTGAGTTATCTGCATGAGCTCCACCATTAATTATATTCATCATTGGTTTTGGAAGTAACGTCCCATCTCCAACATAACGATACAATGGCATTTTCTTACTTATTGCACTAGCCTTTAATGCTGCCATACTAATACCTAATATTGCATTAGCTCCATATTTTGATTTAGTTTTAGTTCCGTCTGCTTTAATCATTGCATAGTCAAGTGCTTTTTGATCAAATGCATCCATTCCAATTACTAAGTCACGAAGTGGTCCATTTACATTAGCAACTGCATTTAAAACACCTTTTCCCATGAAACGCTTTCCACCATCTCTCATTTCAAGTGCTTCACGTTCACCAGTTGAAGCTCCACTTGGAACAGCAGCTCTTCCCATTGTTCCATCTTCAAGATACACATCTACTTCTACAGTAGGATTTCCTCTTGAATCTAATATTTCTCTTCCTTTTACATCTACTATTTTCATTCTTTAACCTCCGTATATATATTATAACTCATTATTATGAATTATTAACTAAAATTTAATTCTTTCATCGATATATTTTTCAATGTCATCTACATTAATTACTACTTGTTCCATAGTATCTCTATCTCTTATAGTAACTGTATTATCGTTTAAAGTATTATCATCTATCGTTATAGCAAAAGGTGTACCTACGACATCACTTCTTCTATAACGTTTACCAATATTTCCTGAATCATCGTAATCTGTCATAAATTTCTTAGATAATTTTTGATATATTTCTTGTGCCTTTTCACTATGATATTTTTTAATAAGTGGAAGTACAACAACTTTATAAGGTGCAAGAAATGGCTTTAACCTTAATACTTCACGTTCTTCATTATTTTCTAATTTTTCTACATCATAACTTTCAGTTAATATAGCTAGAACTAGTCTATCAACTCCTACTGATGGTTCTATTACATAAGGAGTATATTTCTCATTTGTTTCAGGATCTAAATATTGTAAGTTTTCTTTTGAATGATTCATATGAACTGATAAATCATAATCGGTTCTATCAGCAATACCCCAAAGCTCACCCCATCCCATTGGAAATCTATACTCTATATCAGTTGTTTCTTTTGAATAAAAAGCAAGTTCTGCTTTATCGTGATCTCTATATCTACAATTATCTTTAGTAAGACCCAAATACTCTAGAAAATTTAAACAATTATCTTTCCAAAATTTAAACCAATCTAAATCTGTATCAGGTTTGCAAAAGAATTCAAGTTCCATTTGTTCAAATTCTCTAGTTCTAAAAGTAAAGTTTCCTGGAGTAATTTCATTTCTAAAGCTCTTACCAATTTGTCCTATTCCAAAAGGAACTTTAGCTCTCATACTTCTTTGAACATTCATAAAATTAACAAATATTCCTTGAACTGTTTCTCCTCTTAAATACACAATACTTTTTGAGTCTTCAGTAACACCTTGATGTGTTTCAAAAAGTAGATTAAACTTTCTAATTGGAGTAAAATCATGAGAACCACATTTAGGACAAGGAATTTTATTATCTTTAATATAATCTTCTAACTTTTTATTATCCCATCCATCTCCAGTTTCTTTACCATTCGTAAAATCTTCAATTAATTTATCAGCTCTTTCTCTTGATTTACAATTTTTACAATCAATTAAGGGATCTGAAAATGATGCAACATGACCTGATGCTACCCAAACTTCTGGATTCATTAGAATAGCTGAATCAAGTCCATAATTTCTATATTTTTCATTACCTTCCTCGATAAATTTTTTCCACCAAGCATTCTTTATATTATTTTTTAATTCTCTTCCCAAAGGTCCATAATCCCAAGTATTTGCAAGTCCACCATATATTTCACTTCCCTGAAAAATAAAACCATATTGCTTGCAAAAATTTACTAATTTTTCCATTGTTAACTTTTCCATAAATCCTCAAAAAAAATTAAAAAGATTCCTCTATTTGTAGGGGCGTATCATCGCTGTTCCACCCTACTTCATTCTAGAAGAATCTTCATTAACATATTGCTCACGAGTTTCCAAGCTCGGTCATCACATTGATAAAAATATTCTAATACTATTAATAAATTAAATCAATAATTATCTTATAATATTTTTCTTTTTAAAGAGTATATCATAAATAATATCAATAATCATAGATAGAATTATACTACATATAAAAACAGCTAAAACAATAACTGGTGCATAAATAAAACGCATTTTGACAGAAATAATGTTGGCATTTAAAATATCATAGAAAATTATGTCAAAGATACATGATATCAAATATGCTCCTAAACAAGCATCTGACATTCTTTTAATTATTTTTTCTTTTCTCATTGAATAATTAACTTTCAACTTTAACAACAACGAAAAAACTAAATAAGTCTTAAGCATAACAAAAAATGATCCATAATCATTTAATGAACTCCAAACAAAAATATTATTGTAAGAAACATAATAATTTAAAAGTCCATCAACTATAATTAGAATGATTAAAAAAATAAATAATTTATTTTTAGATAAATTTTCATTATATTTAAATAAATATGCTCCTAAAAAATAATAAAATATTGGATAAATATTACTCCACCATGAAGGGAAAGCTTTAAAAAAAAGAGCATTAAACAAATTAGGTATTCCAATAAGAAATAATAATGTGATTAAAAGTATATTAAAATCTTTCTTTGATTTCAAATTATTAACAACTATGTTTAAAAATGGAATCATTAAAAACAATCCTATATACATTTCAATATACCATGAATATTTTGTACCTTGATACCATAACAAGTCCTTAATAAACGATTTAAAAGAAACTTCATTAAGATAATAAAAATGAATAAAAATATGATAAACAATTGAACATATAAAATAAATAATTAAAGTTTTCTTTACTCCTTTATAATATGATTTAGATAGTTCTTTCCGATTCATTAAATAGCCAGTTAAAACAATAAACATTGGTACACATATTATAAAAAATGCTCTAATAATCGTCATTATAATCATTGTTTTCCCATTCATTTGTTCTTGATAATATCCGCTATTTAAGAAAAAATGAACTGAAATAACACAAAATAGCGAAAAAATTCTAATAATATCTAATTTCAAATCTCTTCTTTTTTCCATAAAAACTCCTAATAATAAAAAGTAAAATATAATAAATATTTTACTTAATAATAATATTATAAATTAATACTGTATTCCCCAAATAACATGATGTTTTGCTTCTTTGCCACAGCAAACACATTTTCCATCAATTAATGGTTCGTTTGTAATACAACGAGACTTGCATCCTTTTATTTCCTTAATCTTCAATTCACACTCAGAATCTCCACACCAATCAGCATGAATAAATCCAGGTTGTGTATTTAAAATACGTTCCATATCTTCAAGATTATGGGCAGTAAAAGTTAATTTATCTCTACGTTCCACAGCTCTATTATACATATCTTGTTGGATTGTTTCTAATAAGTCTTTAACATAAGAAGTAATTTCAATATCTTTGTTTTCCACTATTTTTTCTCTTGTATCACGTCTTACAAATGTTATTTTATTTTCTTTTAAATCTCTTTCTCCTATTTCAATTCTTACAGGTATACCATTTACTTCTGCTTCAGCAAATTTAAATCCAGGAGATTTTTCACTTAAATCTTTTTTAACACTTATTCCTGATTTTTTTAAATCTAATTCATATTTTTCGACTAAATTCAATACTTCCTCACTTGTACCAATAGGAATTATTATAACTTGAGTAGGAGCAATTCTTGGAGGTAATACAAGCCCATAATCATCACTATGAACCATTATTAATCCACCAATCATACGAGTTGTTGTTCCCCAAGAAGTTTGATATACATATTCTTGTTTATTCTCTTTGTTTAAAAACTTAACATCATATGCTTTAGAAAACTTTTGTCCAAAGTAATGACTAGTTCCAGCTTGTAATGCTACACCATTATACATTAAAGCTTCATTTGTAAGAGTATATTCTGCTCCTGCAAATTTTTCTTTTTCAGTTTTTATTCCTGTTATAGATGGAATAGCAAGTATATCATGATGGAACCATTTATATACTTCCATCATTTGGTTTGTCTCTTTTATAGCTTCTTCTTCAGTAGCATGAATAGTATGCCCTTCTTGCCATAAAAATTCACGACTTCTTAAAAATGGTCTCGTTTCTTTTTCCCATCTTAATACATTACACCATTGATTATATAGCTTTGGTAAATCTCTATAAGAACTAACGTGATCTTTATAATAATCACAAAACATAGTTTCACTTGTTGGTCTTATACAGTGTCTTTCCTCAAGTTCTTTACTACCACCAATTGTTACCCAAGCAACTTCAGGAGCAAAACCCTCTACAAGCTCACTTTCTTTTTTTAATAAATTTTCTGGGATTAATAATGGCATTTGAACATTAACATGTCCTAACTCTTTAAATTTTTTATCTAATATTTCTTGCATTTTTTCCCAAATTGCATAGCCATTTGGTTCAATAGCAATACATCCCTTCACTGATGTATAACTAGCTAAATGTGCAGCATTAACAACATCAGTATACCATTTTGCAAAATCTTCATCCCTTGAAGTAATACTTTTATTTTTCATAATCCCATTTCTCCTCATTTGTTATATTTTATCATTTTCTATAATTATTTCAATATTAATCACTTGCTAAATTATCAAAATATCCTTGAATAAATACAACTGGTGTTCCTTTATCCCCACTACCGCTAGTTAAATCACATAAAGAGCCAATCAAATCAGTTAGTCTTCTTGGAGTTGTTCCTTGAGCTAACATTTTACCTTTTAAATCAGCTTCTTTCTTTCTAATTTCTCCTTTAATAGCTTCTTTTAATTCATCACCAGACAAATTAGCAAACATATTATCAGAAACATACTTTAACTTAATCTCATTTGGAGTACCAACAAGTCCTTTTGTATAAGCAGGTGATACAACAGGATCTGCAAGTTCCCATATTTTACCGACTGGATCTTTAAATGCTCCATCTCCATAAACCATAACTTCAATAGTTTTACCAGTTAGTTCTTTTAATCTATTTTGAATATCAATTACCAACTTATCCCCAGTTTTAGGAAATAATTTTAATCTTTCTTCAGTAGATTTATTAGAACCTAGTAGCCCATAATCAGGATTAAATCCACTATCTCCAATAGGAGAATTCATAATTTCATACAAGCCATATATAGTATTTGCACCAGCATCAGTAAGAATTTTTTTTGTACGAAGTCTAGTATGTATATCACAAGTTAATACATCTTTTGTATAATTTAGAATTACCTTAGGGTCATTAGCAAATACAAATTCTACTTCACAATTTTCGTTTTTTACTAAATCTCTATAAAAATCTACCATATTTATACCTGTAAAAGGATGTAACCATGTACCAAATGTTTCTTTATATTCATCTTCTGTAATTACACTAGACAAATTATACTTACTATCATCCAAAACATTCTCATCAAGTATTCCATTTCCTACCTCATCACTTGGAAAAGATAATAACATTGTTATTTTATCCATTCCTCGAGCAATTCCTTTTAATATCATAGAAAATCTATTTCTACTTAATATTGGAAAGACTACTCCTATATTTCCACTAGGAAACTTATTTTTAACGTCTTGTGCAATTTCATCTACTGTTACATAATTTCCTTCACTGATTCCTACAACTGCTTCTGTAATAGCTACAACATCTCTATCATGAAAAATAAAACCTTCACTTTTTTGTGCATTCATCAAAGAATCAACAACAATATTAGCTAAATCATCATGTTCCTTAATAATTGGCGTACGAATACCACGTACTACTGTTCCTACATTTCTCATATAACCTCCATAACATAATAATTATAACATGTATCAAGAAATTAAGTAAAACAAAAGAAAAAAACTGCCTAGTAGCAGTCTTTAAACATTATTGATTGTTATTTTCAATATTTACATTACTTTCATTGTTAAGGTTTGCATTATTTTCATTGCTATTAACAACTACATTATTATTTTTGTTACCTTTTTTCTTAGTTAAAATAATTACACAAACTACAACTACTAATAATACACCACAAGCAATTCCAATTATCAATGGAAGATTCAATCCGTTATCCCCTTTAAAGTCAAAACTTAATTCAATACTTTTTGCTTTTGTTAAATCCCATGTATAAGTAGTTCCATCAACAGATGTAGCATTATTTGATTTAGCTTTATAAGGTAGTGTTACCGATAATTTTAAATCAAATTTAATCATATTTGCATATTGATTTATCTGCGATTGATCTTCTTCTCCTAAATTAACATTAAGAGTATAAACGTCACCTTTTTTTGTAAATATTTTAGAATCCTTGCTAATCTTATCAATATTAACAGTTTCGCCATTTTCAGCAGTTAAATCATCAATTTTTCCTAAAGTTGTATTATACTTATATCCTTTAAATTCACCTTGTTCATATTTTTCTTTTTTATAATCTTTTAGTGTTTCATCTTCTTCAGAATTTGATTCTACAAATTTCCATCTTTCTTCATCAGTATAAGTTTTTTGTTTTGAAAAATCAAAATCTTCTTCCCCATTACTTAATTCATCATCATTTGTTTCATCATCGTTTGTTTCATAATCAAAAAATTCATCTTCTTCATCAAAGTTTACTTCTGGTTCATCTTGAGAATTCATTCCAAGCATTCCATCAATCATCTCATTATCCATAGCTGACAAAACTTCTATTTTAACTTCTTTGTCTTTTGATATTATAATGTTATAATTTTCTTTCATAGAACATCCTGTCGAAAACACTAAAACCAAAAATCCCACAAAAAATAATCTTGAGTATTTTTTCATACTAATTCCTCCTTACTCTATTATTATTTTATTGATAAAAATAATATATCAAATATTATATTTTTATTCAATAACTATTAAAAACATTTATTGATTTCGTAGTTTTTTTATTTGCTATTTATTCTATTAACTGCCATTTGTCATTGTACAAAAAAGGAAGAAATAAGTTCTTCCACATACTAATTAATTAAAATATCTTAGTAGTACTACTATTAATATATTTCAATAATATTGTTTAATAGTTCTTTATTAATATTTGTTAAATTATAACTTTTATTTTCAATAATAATTGTAAAATAATGATCTGGAGTATATTTGATATCAGCTATACTCTTATTGCTAGAATCAAATAATTTTATTTCATACTTCACTGATGGCAAAGTTGTTGGTCCGGTCCATACTTTAGAATTATTAACTATTGATATAAATGTATCAATACTATTTTTGTCAGTAATTGTTCTAGTTTTATTACCTGTAATTACCATTCTTTTTGTCTTAATAACAGTATTTTTTACTATATTTGGCAATTCAATTAATCCATGTTTTTGTAATGTAAATGTTCCAAAATTATTATCACATTCTAATAGTGCAATTAAGTCTTTTTCATTACCAATCTTACATGTAATTTCAATATTAGAATTATCAGGTATTAATACAATATCAGCATTTCGCGTAACACTAATTGTTCCTTTAATTTCTGAAATATTACTGTCCTTTTCATCATTTTTGAAAAATACAAATCTATTTTTGCCAGTTCCATGGAAATTAATAAACGAATGACGATCATAAACATAATTGCCATCACTATCAATTGTAGTTAAAGTCCATGCGGATTGAGTATTTCTAATTAATTCTAAAGTATCACCACACATACAACTATCACAGCATTCAGCTTGAACATATGTATTCATTTCTCCTCCAACATAAAAGCCTAATATTTTTAAATCCCATCCATCTTCATATCCAGTAGAGGATTTTTCACTTAAACGATGAATTTTAGTATATTCATATAATAATGCTTTATATTTTACTGAGCCTCCATCTTTATAACGTACTATAGAAAATGGTACTAGCATTAACCCAAAAAGTACAATAACAAAAATTATTATTATTTTTTTCTTTAACATATTTTATCCTCCAATATAATTACAATTCATAAAATATACATATATATTTATATTATGTAATTAAAGATTCTAATAAATTAATAAACTCTTTCTCTGTTACATCTATTCCTTCTACATCAAAATTATATCCTTTATATGAAAAAACCGAAACATAATAGTTACTTCCTTTCACTATCAGAACATTAACACCATTTATTACTGATTTTGGATAATCGTTTGCAAAAAGATTAACGCATCTAAAAATCTTATATTTATTAGAAAAAGATATAATAAATTCCCTATTGCTTTTAGTATTTTTTAAATGAAATTGATAATGATTTAAAACATCATATTCATTTGAACTTGGATTACTTTTTACCCACATTATCCTCATATCTTCTTTATTATCAAAATCAGTAGGAACTTTTAAATTTGAAAGAAATTCAAAATATGGAATATAGACTTCATTTTGTATCTTACCATCAAAGTCATTAGAATTAATTGCTAACTCATTAATCTCATTAATAATTATATTACTACTACTATAAGTATTTAATCCATTATAATTATTGCCATCTCTACTAGTAGATGTTTCTATATTTTTTTGATTTTTTAATGGATTATTATTTTTATTATTTAACAAAGCTAATGAAATTACTATAATAAAAATCATTGGAATAGTTGCATATTTTATAAAAGATTTTTTATTATCACTACATTGAATTTTTCCAATAATAGAATTGTAATTATTATTTTTGTCAAAATCTTTATTAATTGATTTAACTAATTTATTCTTATTAGTCATTTTATTCATTCTCCTTTTTATAAAACTCTTTTATCTCTTTTAGAGTTCTATAAATAATATTTTTTATATATGATTCACTTACGTTTAGTTCTTTTGAAATTGTTTTTATTTTTAAATCACATTTATAATATAAGTAAAAAACTTTTGGAATATTTTGATTTTTTTGATTTTTTAAAAAGGTCCAAATACTATTCCAATCATCTTTTTTAATAAATAATTCCTCAATATCTAATGAATCTTGTAATGTATCAATTATTTCTATATTATCATTAATTTTAGAAAATATTGATATCGCCTTAATCCTTTTTAATAATGAATAATGTTTTTTTATCTTATTATTTGAAATATTTATAATAAAAGATTTTAAGTTTTTATCCTCTACTTTTTTACTATTTAGTATCTTCCAAAATTCATAATATGTTTCTTGCAAAATATCATTGGCATCATTCACATTATGACATTTAATAATAATGTATTTTAAGACATCATAATAAGTATCATCATATATTTTATTAAATCTATTTAGGTTATTTTGACCAGTCATTCTATCACCTACAATATAATAATCCAAAAAAACAATTAAAAAGTTTCAATTCTTATAATATTTTAACATAAAAAAAAGAGAGGTATGCTTTCCCTAATTTATATTTGTATATTTTCATCTCCAATTACATCAATACTAGATTTAATATCCAATATGATTAATTGAATTTCCTGAATATTATATTTTGTTTTTATCTATTATAAAATATCTATCATGAAAAGTATCATCAAAGATTATTTTTAAATTATGATAATCATCATTATACTTTTCTATATCAATATTTGTAACTTTAGTTTTGCACTTGTTATTAAAATAACATTATATCCTATACTTTAATCATATCTAAAATTGTTTTATCTGTAAATCTATCAATTATTATTAATTCATTACTTGCTTCTTCAAATAAATCTAATACATTTGAATGTGCATCCTATATTTTTCCATTAAAATATATTTTAGTTTCAACATTTGATATTCTAAATTCATTATTTCCTATATAATGTCTCATCGCTACAAACGCATCCATTATTCTTATACTTATTTCTTCTGCCACATCAGTTCTTAAAACTGCTGAAAGCATAGCTACTCATTGTTCAGTAAATACGTATGGTTTATCAAATTTACCACCACGAGTTTCAACTTTTCCATTTTTAGTTTCAATTTGAAACCAAATAATTTTACTTTCTTCTTCTGTTAATTGAAACATAAATCTTTTTGTGAATCTATTAGCATGTCTTTTAACAGCAAGATTTATAGATTTAGTACCATTTGAACACTGATATAGTTTAGCCAAATCAGAATCCAGCATAACTTGTTTTCCTCTAATTTCATATATCATGTTTTCTATCTTTTCTTCTTTATTTAATTCTTCCATGAACCCTCCTATAGTAATTATAGAACGTTCATTTATTTTTTATCTAATTTTTCGAAATATTTATCAAAATTCCTACACTTATCATACTTATTAATAAGCTACTTCCTCCATAAGACAAAAATGGTAGTGTAACACCAGTTACTGGTACAAGACCAACAACAACTGACAAGTTTAAAATTGCTTGTATCAATATTTGAAACGTAAGTCCAAATGATAAATATTTCTTAAAAAGATTATCAGATTGAATGGATATTTTAAAGCCAAAAAACAATATCAAAAAAAATAGTCCAACAACAATTAGAACTCCAAGTACACCAAATTCTTCACTAATAATTGAAAAAATAAAATCTGTTTGTGGCTCAGGTAAATAAAACTGTTTTTGTCTAGATTTTAAAAATCCCATCCCCAACAAACCACCTGAATTTAGCTTAATGCGATAAAATTATCATTAAAAAAATTAAATAATACTTTTATTTTTTTATTATCATAAACATATATTTTTTCAATTAGTCTTAATACTAATTCTCTATTAACATTTTCTATAATAGACTTTATAAAGCAATAATCAATTAGACCTTTATTAGAATTAATATTTTTTATCCTATTAATTTTTAAATTAATTTTGTTAACTACTTTTTCATATATTTCATTACTAACCCTATTTTCTTCTTTTTCAATATAGCAATTAGCTAGTATTTCATTTAATTTTTCTATCTCATTATCAAAATTCTTATTTTGTGACCCTAACTTAAGTTTATCTTTCAAATCACAATAAACTTTATCGATATCTATTTTTTTTAAAATAAGTCTAATTATTTTTTTTATTTTCCCCTCTATATTCTCATAATTATTTGAATGAGGACTACACAATTTTAATTTTGAATATTTCTTATAATTATTACAAACTGTATAAAAGTTATTATTACATTTTTGAATAACTATTCTTCTACCACAATTTCCACAAAACATTAATCCAGATAACAAAAAATCATTATTTTTCTTCTTTCGAACATGATTATTTTCTAATATTTTTTGAACATTTGAAAATTCAACCTTTGATACAATTGATTCATGAGTATTTGGAATTATAATCCATTCATCCTTGCTGTTTTTAACTATCTTTCTTATTTTATAACTAATTCTTTTTCTACGATTTTGAACCATATCACCAGTATAAATTTGATTTCTTAAAATGTTTTTAATAGAAGTAGGACTCCAAAAACCTAAAGACGCATATTTATTATCCTTATTAGTTTTCCTATATACTGATGGTGGAAAAATATTATTATTAAGTAAATAATTAGAAATACTATTTAATGATTTACCAGATAAGAAAAGAGAAAAAATCTTTCTTACAATTAAAGCTTCTTCTTCTTTAATAACTAATTTATTTTTGTCATTTTTATCTTTACAATATCCAAAAGGACAACAGCCACCTACCCATTTTCCTTCTAGTTGTTTAACTTTAAGAGCAGCCCTAATTTTCTTAGAATTCTCTTTTGAATACAAATCATTAAAAATAGATTTAAATGGAGCTATATCATTATTTTCACACTGTGAAAAAGAATCAATATTATCAAGAATAGAAACAAATCTTACATTCATAGAAGGAAACCAATATTCTGTATAATAGCCAACCTTAATATAATCTCTTCCAAGTCTTGATAAATCTTTAACTACAACCATATTAACTTTTTTATCATTTATATCCTTTACCATATTAATAAACCCTGGCCTATTAAAATTTGTTCCAGTATAACCATCATCAATATAGTAATTAATTAAATTATAATTATTATCTTTCACATATTTTAATAATAATATTTTTTGATTCTCAACACTTTCACTTATTTTATTTTTAGAATCCTCTTTTGATAACCTAATATATAAAGCAACATTATAATTTTTCATTATCTACTCTTTCTCTATAATTATTCATAATTATTTCTTCTATAATCTCATATAAATCATTATTATTAAATTCAAATTCAAATGTGTTTTTCATTTAACCTCCTAATAATTTATATTTAAAAAAAATTAAAAAAATACAAAAAAATCAAAGCTAAAATAAGCTTTGATTCATTTAAATATGTTATGAATTATTACCAAGAACCATGCCATAAGATTGAAACATCTGATGGTGAATAATATTTTGAACTAATATTACTATTTAAAATAATTGAAACATCTTGAGCAACATTATGTAAAGCAAAAGCTGTTGCCAATGCAACTTCTGAAGTTGCATGAGCATAGTCAGCACTAGATAATTGAAGTGTTACAGTACTATTTGGATTAGTCTTTTCTACATCAACATATAACATTGAACTTAAAGAATACAAATCATTATATACCACCATTGGGAATACTGCACTTATCCCCTCTGAAAATGTTCCAGTTAAATGGAATGATGCTGTACCACATCCTTGAGAATAAGAACAATATTCTTGCTGAAATGCTGAACTAACTGGAGTTACAGTATTATAAAATCCTATTCCAATTATATCATTACCTCTATATGATGGGAAACTTTTCCAGTTAACTAAGTTCTTATACCTATAGTAAGATCCATTTTGAAACAAATATGATGTAATAAACATATATGCATATTCTACTGTATGAGATTCATTTACTACTATAGAATTGTTTGGATCAAAATTCATATATTCTTCATAAGTAATTTCAATAACTTGACTAGTTGGTTCTAAGAATTCACCAAAAACATTTAAACTATTTAAAGATGAATTATTATATGTAGTAATTACTTTATAGTACTTCGTATTTGAAGAAAGTAAAACTAAATCATCCTCATGTTCATCGTAGTCAACAACCTCCATAGCATTTGCTTTTCCTCTTGGTATTAATAACAATGTGAATAATAAAATAAATAGTAAGACTTTAATTTTTTTCTTTCTCATATTTTCTCCTTTCTAAACTAATTGTAAATATAATTCATTAATAGAAAAACAATTAATTTAGCGAATTAAGACAATTCGCAAAAAAAGAGAATTATAAATCATATTCGAAAGTGCGCCTATCATTATCATTATAGACAAAATAAATTGAAATATGATATTTAGAATCAATAATAATATTAGGATTATTAATAATGAGATTATAGTCATGAAGAAACTGTTTAAGTCCATCACAATCTGAAAAGTTAAAAGTCTCTTCATAGATAATTGTTCCATCTTGAACCACTCTAATTGTAATATTATTTACATACTTATTGTTTAAAGAATCATCTTCACGATAATAAAATTCATCAATTACAAAACTAGAATACTCATCATTCTCTACAATAAATCCACTTATATACCAATCGGAATTAACATCAAATCTTTGACAATTTGAGTCAGTTTTATAAAATAAAACAAAAAATATTAATAATCCAATTAAAAAGCCAAAGATAAGAAAAAATAATTCTCTCCACAATTTATTATTTTTATGCTTAATAGTGTCAATTTGATTTAAATTATTAACATCACCATTTAATATTACATTAATATCAGTTGATAATGCTTTAGCTAATAAGTTTAAAATAGTAATATCAGGTGCAATATCACCATTTTCCCATTTAGAAATAGTCTTGTCATTTACATCTATAATCTCACCTAAAGCCTTTTGAGTATATCCTTTCTTCTTTCTTAATTCAGATATATTTTTACCAATCTGTATCAAATCCGATCTATTATCATTCATAAAACCACTCCAACTACTAAAAATATACTATAAATTAAAAAACATTTAGCTATTGTTAACGCATTGTTAAACTATTTATTTCTATCGATTTTATCAGCAAAACATCCAATATTCTGGTATTTTTCATTATAGTAATCCAACATAAATAAATCATTTATATCTACTTGTTTAGAAAAGAAACAATCAAATATTCCATTTTCAAAATCATAATCATTAATAATAAAAATCACTCCCTTCTATTTTGGCATACCATTTAAAAGTAACAAATATTAGTTAAAAAAAGCTACCTCAAAAATTGAGAATAAGTAGCAAAAATAGAGAATTTTTATCGCAATAAAAAAAAGCCACCTGGGCCTATTGCATATAAAGATTGAATTATTTGAAATCCAGTTCCTAACGGATCATTCCATGGATTTAAAAAAGAAGTTATTCTATTAACACGATAAGGTGCTATTATTATTAAAAATATAACTCCTAGTATTCCAAGAGCCCCTAAAACAAGAAAAAATTTAATACCAACCCCAGCTACAAACATTAAAGCTAGAATACTAATAACTATTATCATACCAGTACCAAAGTCAGGCTGAAGCATTATAAGACCAAATACAAATATTAATATCAATAAAATTGGAAACACACCATTTTTTAAATCTTTAATAAATTTATTCGATTTAGATAAATATTTACTAGTAAGAATTAAGATCCCTATCTTAGTAAACTCACTAGGTTGTATCCCAAAAGAACCAATTCCAAACCAACTTCTACTTCCATTTCTAACACTACCAATTCCAGGAATTAAAACACATATAAGTAAAAAAATACAACAAAGAAAAATTTTAGTGGAATTATCATAAAAAAAGTCAATATTAATTTTATTAAAAAAATAAATTAGTAATAATCCAACAAAAAAGAACAATAATTGATGTTTAACATATTTAAATGAATCACCAAATTTATACTCTGCCCAAATACTAGAAGAAGAATATATCATAATAATTCCAAAAGCAATTAAAAAAAGTGAAACTACCAATAAATAATTGCCTGTTTTTCTATTCATTATATCACCTATTATATATTATAAAAGAAGAAAGAAAAAAAGAACAAAATGTTCTTTTATAACCATACACCAAAATATACACCAGCCATTGTTAATATTAATCCAGCTACCCAGAACAACTTAACAATATCAGTCTCGCTCCAACCTAATTTTTCAAAGTGATGATGAAGAGGTGTCATTAAGAAAAGTTTCTTTCTAAATAATCTCATCCATACAACTTGTAGTATTACACTCAACGTTTCGATAACAAATATACTAGCTACAACTAAAAGTGTTATTTCTCTATGAGTAAGAATTGCAACTGCTGCCATTACAGCTCCAAGAGAAAGAGAACCAGTATCTCCCATGAATATTTTAGCAGGATGAGTATTGAAAATTAAAAATCCCATAAGGCCTCCAACTAAAATAAAAGTAAAAATCCCAATTTCTTCAAAACCTACAGCAATTGATATTAAACCAAATGCAATAAATGCAATAGCCGACAAACCACCAGCAAGGCCATCTAATCCATCAGTTAAATTAACAGCATTTGAAGCACCTATAAGTATAAACAAAAGGAAAACTCCATAAAACCATCCCATCTCTATATGAAGATTCAATGTTGAAGAATAAAGAACAGTTTCTCCTCCTTTTTGCATATACAAGTAAAAGAAAATTAATGCTACTATTAATTGCAAAAATAATTTTTGATATGTAGTTAATCCCTCATTATTTTTCTTCTTTATGCTTAGTACATCGTCTAGGAATCCAATAAAAGCATAACCAATAAATACAAATAAAATAATAACTAAATTAGGAGTTAACTCCAACTTTTTTGTTGCAACAAGTAATAACGTTGCAACAACTGTTGGTATAACAAATATAAGTCCTCCCATTGTAGGAGTTCCTTCCTTCTTTTTATGAGCATCACCAACAAAAATACTTATTCTTTGGCCAATTCTTCTTCTCTTTAAAAAAGGAATTAACACAAGTCCTAATACTATTGCTGATAAAAATCCAATCATTACTGCAAAGACTGCTTTAGTTAATAATAATATTCCCATTTTTTCACCTCAAGCCACACAAGTTTATCATATAATTAGATAAATTGCATTACTTTTTACATATTTTTACATCTATTAAAATCTATTCTTTTATTACTATAAATATACAACTTAATCGAGTTTAAAGCAATAAAAATAATTAATATAAGTACTATCCAAGCAATACTCTTATTTTACTATTTATATCAATTTTAGTTCCTGGATCTGGAGATTGCTCAATAATATTATTTCCATTTCCACTTACATCTATTTCAACAGGATAAATTTCCCTAGTTGCTTCTTTAATTGTTTTACCTATCAAATTTGGTACCTCGATATATACTTGATCATCCCAACTTTTTATTTTCTCAATTCCGCCATCTTGCCTTTCTATGTTTAAAGCATCTATTATATCAATTAAAATTCTTTTAGCTATTGGAGCAGTTGTATAGCTTGATAATAGTGCTGTATTTTTAGGATTATCAATAGCTAAATAAAGAACTGCCTTAGGATCATTTGCAGGCAAAACAGCCATAAAACTCATAATATAGTTATTTACTAGATATTTACCATTTTCAACTTTTTGAGCAGTACCTGTCTTTCCTCCAACTCTATAACCATCTATATAAGCATATTTTCCGCCACCACGAGCAACAACACTTTCAAGAGCATATCTCATTATATCACTTGTTTCTTTACTAATAGTTTTTCTTACGAATTTCTTATCATAAGCTTTTATAATACTATTTGTTTCAGGCTCTTGTATACTTTTAACAATATAAGGTTGAAATAAATTACCTCCATTAACAACTGCACTTACTGCAGTAACCTGTTGAATTGGAGTTACACTAACGCCTTGACCAAAAGCAGTTGTCGCTAATTCTAATTCATTAACTTTATCAAGAGAAAAAATAATTCCTTCGCTCTCACCATTTAAATCAATACCAGTCTTTTTACCAAATCCAAATAAATCAATATAAGAAAATAATTTTTCTTTACCAAGAAGCATACCTAACTTAACAAATCCAGGATTACAGGAATTTTCAAGAACCTGTAAAAAGGTTTGTAATCCATGTCCGCTTGGTTTCCAACAGCCAATTCTAGTTCCATTAATTCTTACACTACCAGTATCTATAAATGTATCTTTAAATAAATCTACAACTTTTTCCTCAACTGCTGCAGAAGTAGTTATTATTTTAAAAATTCCTACCATTTATATAAAAAGGAAGACTATTGTCTTCCTATTAAGTTATTATAATTATTAATTATATTTAATCATTGCTTGTCTAAATTGGCTTATTAGATTATTATCAGCATTAACATCTGTACTTCCTAACATAAACCAATCATAAACTTCTTGACTATTTTTCATTCTGTCATACATATAAACAAACTTTTCTGTTTTACTTACTGAAGAGCTAGGATC
>CAMNJQ010000015.1 GCA_946541575.1 uncultured Clostridium sp.
ATAAACTCCTAATAATTTATTTATCGTTTTTGTTATTAATTTTGTTTTTGGTTCAGTAATACACATTATTCCAAATATAAATAAAAAGATAACTAAAATTAATTTAAAAGAAAGTAGATTTTTGCCTACTTTATTTTTTTCTTTTATTAACATATTACCACTACCTTTATTTATTAAAGATGTACTACTGAAGTACTCTACTATAATAAGATTGTATCATTTTTGTGCTTCTATTTCAATTGTATATAAAAAAAGAAAAAGACTTAATTCTTTTTCTTAAACTCTAAATATTCATCATAACTACATTTTTTATCCGTTATATTACCATCTTCATCAAATTCTATTATTCTATTTGCAATTGTTTCTACAAATTGATGATCATGGGAAGCAAAAAGTAATTCACCATTAAATTTAATTAATCCATTGTTTAGTGAAGTTATACTTTCAAGATCCAAATGGTTCGTTGGTTCGTCAAGTATTATAAAATTTGATGCTTCAAGCATACATTTAGATAACATACATCTTGCTTTTTCTCCTCCTGATAATACATTAACATTTTTAAATACTTCTTCTCCAGAAAACAACATTCTTCCTAAGAATCCTCTTAATAAAGTTTCATCATCAATATTGTAAAAACTTCCAATCCATTTAACTATTGATTCATTACCTTTAAAATATTCAGTATTATCTTGTGGAAAATATGATTTAGTAATTGTATTTCCCCATTCAATCTTACCACCATCATATTTTTCTTCACCCATTAATATTTTAAACAAAGTAGTCTTTGCAATATTATTAGTACCTACAAAGCCAATTTTATCTCCTTTTTCTACAATAAAACTAACTTTATTTAATATTTTTTTACCATCAATAGATTTAGTTAAATTCTCAACTTTTAATATTTGTTTTCCAGATTCTTTGTTTGCTTTAAATTCAATAAAAGGATATTTTCTTGAAGATGGTACTATCTCATCTAGTTCTATTTTTTCAAGCATTTTCTTTCTTGAAGTAGCTTGTTTACTTTTAGAAGCGTTAGCAGAGAATCTTTGAATAAATGCTTGTAATTCTTTTATTTTTTCTTCTTTCTTTCTATTTGATTCTTTCATTTGTTTTAATGCTAATTGACTTGATTCATACCAGAAATCATAGTTACCAATATATAGTTTTATTTTACCAAAATCTATATCTGCAATATGTGTACAAACTTTATTTAAAAAATGTCTATCATGAGATACTACTATTACTGTATTATCAAAATTAATTAAAAATTCTTCTAACCAGTTTATTGCATCTATATCTAAGTTATTAGTAGGTTCATCAAGTAATAGGATATCTGGATTTCCAAATAATGCTTGGGCAAGTAGTACTTTAACTTTTTGATTATTAGGTATATCTTTCATCAATTGATAATGATTTTCTTCATCTACACCTAGATTATTAAGTAATTCACATGCATCACTTTCTGCACTCCATCCATCAAGTTCTGCAAATCTTGCTTCTAATTCTCCTAGTTTTATACCATCTTCATCAGTAAAATCAGTTTTAGAATACATTTCATCTTTTTCTTTCATTATTTGATATAATTCACTATTACCCATTATTACAGTATCAACTGGAGTAAATTCATCAAATTCATAATGATTTTGTTTTAAAACTGCTACTCTTTCTCCTTTAGATATTACTATTTCACCATGAGTAGTTTCTATTTCTCCTGAAAGTAATTTTAAAAATGTAGATTTTCCTGCCCCATTAGCACCAATCAAACCATAACAATTACCCTTAGTAAATTTAATATTTACTCCCTCAAAAAGTGTTCTTTTACCAAATCTTAATGTAACATCATTAACTTGTATCATCTTGTCACCTCTTCATACCAATCTTTGACTTTTTCAAATCCTTTTTTACTATATTCTTTTATATAATCAAAAGTTATTCCAAAATTTTCTTTTAAAGTTTGAAAATCTTTTTTAGCATTTAAACATAATTCTTCATTTTTATTACATATATCATTTGTAGTATCTATATATAAATCAACAACTTTAGATTTAATATCATTAATTTTCTCCTTGTATTTTGGTAATTTTTCATTAATTTTCTTAGAAATAGATAACGCTAATTTCATAATTTCTAGTTTTATTTCATCTTTTAATTCTTCAAAAGAAACACCATTTATTTTTTTTCCATTGAATATAAAATCATTAATATCATTAAATCCTTTTTCTAACTTATTTTCATCTTTAGTCTTTTCAATTTCTTTAAAATACTCTAAAGGTTTTTCTTCATTTTTTTCCTCTTTATTATTAATAAGTAGAAATACAATTATAGAAGATAACAAAATAATTATTAAAATTGTAATCGCTATCACAATCTTATTCACTTTCATAATATACCTCATACAACTCAAGTATTATAACATAAATTATTACACAAAAAAAGTAGCTATTGCTACTTAGTTTAGAAGCTATGGCCTCCTCCTCCACCGGAAGAGCCACCGCCTCCTCCGCCTCCGCCGCCGGAAAAACCTCCACCTCCTGAGAATCCACCAGATGATGAACTATCAGATCTAGGACTATAGACAGAGTGAGAGCCTATTTTAACTGCACTGATTTCATTTACTTTAAAGTCTATATTACAATTTTTTAATAAAGTTTTATTTGAAGGAACTTTGATTCTTGTTAAATAAATAGCAAGCCCAAAAGTTAAAAATGCAGAAATAGTTAGTGATAAAATAGCATTACTAATATGTCTCATTGGTTCAAGTATTTTACCGCCTTCCAATAGTGTATTAATTTCAGTTAACGCTTCTTTTGTACATTCAAAATATTCTTCACGCTTTGCATATTGATAAATATTATCTGTAATAATATATGCTTTATCTTTAGTAATAACTTTATAATTGGCTCCATCAGAGAATATATAAATATTTCTTCTAGCCATATCAATTACAAAAAGTGTACCACTTTCTTTATTAAATAACTGATGATAATAATTACTTGCAAAAGAATCAGTTGAGCCATAACTATTTTCATTAATTGTTTTAACAGCAATATTACCATATTCAGTTAAAGAAGTCATAATATCTTTTAATTTATTCTCTTCTTCTTCTGAAAATAAATCAGCATCATCTTCAAGAACTATTTTATATTTAGATTCAATATCTTTATTTTCTATTTCTTCTGCATAAACATTATTTACAAGTAAGAAAACAAATAAAATAATAATTAAATATTTAATTTTATTCATTTTCATCACCTCCTCTTTTTCCAAGTTGAGGAAGTGGATTAGTTATAATTTCATTTCTTTCTCTTACTAAATCATAAAATGAAAATACAACCATTAATAATGCAAAAATACCTCCACCATAAAAGTAAATATCATCAACAGGATCAATAATTGCAACAACAATTCCAATTATTAACGCAATTATCTGCTTAAATAAGTATTTTTTAAATTTTTCTTCAAATGGCATTTTTTCAAAACCTAAAGACTCAGCAATACTATCCTTTCTATTTCTAACCATCCCAATTAAGCTACCTAGCAAATAAATTACAAAAAATATACCAGCCATAATTAAAGCAGCACCGCCAAGAGTAGATAATATAATAACAATATTATCATGTGAATATTTTCCATCAAACATTATTATAAGAGCAAAGACACCAATTAAAGATAAAAACACAAGATATGCTATTAAAAATGTTTTTAAATTAAAACTATTTGGTTTAAAGAAATTTTCACTACCAATATAACGTTTCAAATTTATACTTTTATCAAGAGAAATTACTCCTAAATCATCTTTTTTATCTCTTTTAATCATCATTTTATCAAGCTGATTATTAGATATTATTAGACTTATTAATGAAACAGCAATCGAAATGTATAATATAGTTTTTGGTAGTATTAATAAATATGAATTTATTAAAAGAAATATAATAACTCCAATTATTAAGGTAAAGAAAATATATTTTTTAAAATCAATTGGTATATCTGCAGCAACTTTTCCAGTTTGTCCATTAGCAACAGCATAATTTATATGTTTATTATCTTTATCCTTTACTGATAAAAAATATACTGGAAACATTGCTGTTTTTCTTTCACTTACTTCAAGTGGAACTTTAATTGTTTTACAATGATATCTTCTATACTCCCATTTTTTTGAAAGTTTACGAGAAGCATCATCTATTGAAATCCTTTTTGCCATTTCATCATATGCTAATATACTAACATCTTTTTTATCAGCATAATACCCAGCTAAATAATTAACACTAAAATCTTTTTTCTCTTTAATATCAAATGGTATTGCCCCACTAAATTTATCATAATAATTTGAAGCTAAATCAAAGTGTAATCCTTCATAGTCAGAATCTATATTAGATATAAGTGCATAATCATCATAATAAACATAATCACCACTTCTATGATTATATCTTTCACCAGTATTAGAACAATTATTATGAATAGAAGTTGTATAAATTGCATAAGGCATAAAAATGCCTCTAAATTTACTAACTACTATATCTGTTTTCATATATCTTGGAGCAAATATGTTTCTTCTTAATTTTTTCTTATAATTCTTAATACACTCTTCTTTTGTTTTCTTAAAAGGAATTACATAATCTGGATTATTAATTTTAATTAATCTAGATTCAATCATAACTTGAGAGCCGCAATAACTACAAAAAGTCACTGCAGTATCATCAAAAGTTAATAATTCTGCTCCACACTGTGAACATGAAAATCTTTTTGCTTCAACTGAATTTTTTTCGTCAGTAACTTCTTCAGATTTATTTGCATCTACATTTAATTCTTCAGGATTAAAACTACTACCACAATATGCACATGTAATACTTTGACTTCCAATTTCGTATTTTA
This sequence comes from uncultured Clostridium sp., assembly GCA_946541575.1. Classification (GTDB taxonomy): domain Bacteria; phylum Bacillota_I; class Bacilli_A; order RF39; family UBA660; genus RUG13868. Next base: position 4,873 of record CAMNJQ010000015.1, read on the forward strand.
ATTCAGCACTACAGTTTGGACATTTTATCATAACTCTCACCTATTATAATTATATCAAAAAATAAGTAATAAACATATTATTTTTTGCTATTATGAAAATTAAAAAGATTGAAATCTATTCAATCTTTTCTACTTCTTTTATTTCAAGAGTATCATAATACTTTACTGTAAGATCATTTCCAACTTTTATAAAAGGTAACTTATACTCATCTACTTTTATTGAAATACGATACTTTTTATTATCAACTGACTCTATATAATAATAACTATTACCATCAATAAATGCCTGATAAATATTTTTTATTTTTATTGTTTCAGTAACTAATTCGTTATTATAACTAATTCCACTATTTTTTAAATAATTATCTCTAGCTTTTAATATTCCATCATTAGCATCAGTTACAACAACTTTTTGATAGTTTTGTACATCTACAAATGCATACATTTTTACAAGTCCAGCATTATCTTTTAAAGAAACTAAATAAGTTGCTTTTCCATTTAAATTAATTAATAATGGGAAAGTTGAAATGTATTTCATCTGTTGTACTTGTCCTTCAGCACTTGCCATTGCAGAATATTCTTCAGCCCCTGGAATTAAATAATAACTAGTTTCTTTAGTTCTCATATTAGTTAAGATAAATCCTAAATTTGATTCATCACTTGCTACAGAAGTAATACCAGTATACAAATAAACATCATCATCTTGTATTAAATAATTATATCCTTCAGTTGTAGCAACTACATTTTTTTGACCAAATATACTATTGATGAATCCTCCGTTATAAAGTCCCCAATCATTTACTTGTTCCATAATAAGATTTGCACTATAAACATGATCAACCCAAGAAGGAACTTCATCAACATCATATTTTTTAGATTTTCCAGTAATAGGATCTAATATAACTACACCAGAAACTTCTTCTTTTAATCCTAAGCCACTATATTTTAAAGTTGGTACTATCCAATAAGGATTCCCTTCGTTATCAAGTTCAAAATTTTCTTCTCCAAATATTTCAGTAGGATAACTAAATCTAAGTTTTCTTTTTAGATTTTCATTAAACATTGCAGATGGTACATACTTCATACCTTTATCTAATCTTACAAGTTCAGCTTTACCACTAACAGAATCTACAACTATATAACCAGTAATTCCATTTTTTCTATTTGTAAAATATTTCACTATTCCATCATATTCAAGCGGAGTAACTCTAACTATTTTGTCATTATAATTTATTTGGGTATACATATTAGATACAGTAAATTGTGATACCAAATCAGTCATTTCACCCATTACTCTATCACCAATTTTTGATGTAGAATTCTTATCTAACAATGGTACTTTATTAAAATCTACTTCTTTAACATCTTCTTCAAATTTTTTACCCTCTACTATTTCTATTCTATGGGCATAGCTTTTTGAAGAAAAAACAGGAGATAATATAAAATTAACTACTAACATTAATACAATTGCACCTGGAATTATTCCAAACATAATCTTAAATGTCTTTGATAATTTTATACTTGATGGATTTCCTTTTAAAGTTGCAAGTCCTACAAAAGATATTAAATTAAGTACTAAGTACAAAGCATACATCAAAAGAAAGAATGTCCAAAATTCAAAAGAATGTATATTTAATGGTGGTAGAAAAACATAAAAATAAAGAAATGCTACCACTAAAGTTATTAAAATATTAATTATATTTCTTTTATTCATTTTTTTCTTCATAATAAATTCTCCTTAAAAGTGACGACCTCCGCCACCACCAAAGCTTCCTCCACTTCCATGACTAATAGAACTTCCACCACCAGAACGTCCCCCTCCACTACTTCCACTATCATGATTAATTCTAGTTCTAGAAGTAAAGGTGCTTAAGAATTGATCAGTACTATTTACAATTGCAACATCTTTTAAATAATTATTTGCATCTGTTGCTATTCTAATACCTTTATATTTTCTTAAATGTACAAATACCGGAATTAAAGATCCTAAAGTTGCAATTACTATGGTTAAAAGCCAATTTACAGATTTAGGTGTTTCTTTACATTTATAGATATCACCATTATCATTAACACAATATAAACTATTTGAACTTGGAATACCTTCTTTAGCATATTCACTAGCACTATCTATATAATGTCTAAAAGCTTCATAATAATCACCTGATGACAAATAATCATATGCAGAATCATGCATTTTTTCTATTCTATAATCATCATACATTAAAGTTGCTTCTCCTCTAGTTGTTATATATGGATACCTATTTGCTAAATCTACAAAAAATATTATTCCACTTCTATTTCCACCAACTCCAAATCCGTTATACCAATAAAAATCTTGTGAATAAATTCTCGTAAAATCATCACTTATTCCATATGGGTTTTCATTAATTATAGCAACAACCATATCCATTTCATATTTAGAAATAAAAGCACTTACCATATCATGAAGTTTAGACTCTTCTTCTTCAGATAATACTTCAGCTAAATCATATACCTTTTTTGTTTTATCAACAGTAGGAGATAAATTTTCAGCTTTAACTATTGTAGGGATAAAAGCAATAACAAATAACAAAGTTAATAAAATTTTCTTCATAAACCCTCCTACAACATATAAGTAATAAATGCAACAACAGCAAATATAACGATAAATAATAGGATCCAAAATAATACCATTTTCTTTTTAGAATATGGAATATCACCAATCATTTTTCCAGTTTGGCCATTCATTGCAAAAGTATATATTTTTTCATTATATTTTATATTTAGCATCCATACAGGTAGTAAAACATAATCAATTACTTCTTCATCAATTTTTGTATCTTTTTTTGTAGGTACAAACGTATTATAACCAGAAGTTCTAATTTTTGTTTCTAAATCAGATAAACAAGTAGATTTAGCTCTATCTATAGTTATTTTTTTAGCTTCATCTTTTTCAACATCATATTTTTCTGCTAAAAATCCTGATAAATATGAATAACTAAAATTAGTAAGTTCTTCATAATTAAAAGGTTCAATAGAATTCATTACTGCATCATTAAATCTTACTGATCCATCAACTGGAATTTTTTCAAAAGAATAATTACCATTTCTTGAAACACTATATGTATCTGTTTTAGTATACAAATAATCAGAAGTTGACCATGATGTTACTCTTGTACCTTTTCCATCTACATTACCATTCATTTTACATGTATATAACCAAAAAGGAACATATACACCTGTTATTTCTTTTATATTTTTTGAATCAGAAAACTCTTTAGGCATTAAAAATCTTCCTTTTCCTACTTTCTTAAATGCTTCAATTGCTTCTTCTTTAGTTTTTGTAAAAGGAATAATTTTTGATGGAGAGAACTTTTCAGTTAATCTACTCTTCAAAATTGCAGTATTCTTGCAATAAACACAGAATGTTGCAGCTGTATTTTTATCTGCAACTATTCTTGCACCACAATCTTCACAGTAATACTCATCCATTTCAATTTCTTGATTATCATCTGATTCTTTTTTTACTTCTTTTTCCTTTTTTAATTCTTTAGAATTATTAACGTTAGTTTCTTTAAAGTTTTTTTCATTTTCTTCTAGTTGCTCTAAAGTAAATTTACTTCCACAATATTCACAAACCCAATTTTTATCTTTAGGATTATAATTAATACTTGCATTACAACTAGGACATTTATGATCTACAGTTTTCATAACTCACCTTCTTTACAATTTCATTTTCTTTCTAGTATTGCCATAAGAATATCTCTTAAAGCTAAAATTATCGTATGTATTTGCCTCTAAATATGTTGATTTATTAAATAATAATACTAAAAGTATTACAAAAAACATAAAAGTAATTGGAATAAATAAAAAGAGCCCTTTAACTATTAAGAAAAATAGTGACACTAAAACAAACATTAAACAAATAATTTTAGCTATATTATTCTTCTTATTTGATTTTTTAAATTTACTAGGTTCTACTCCAGGTAAATTATATATTTCACCTTTAGATGTTTTCACAATATACACTGGAATTAAAGTAGAATAATCATCTAATTTAATATTTGAAACAAAATAATTCTCCGAATAAACTTTAGTTACTTCAGAAAATTTTGTTCTACAATAACGTCTGACCATTTCTTCAAGTTCTTGCTTAAATTTATCATCAATTCTAAAATCTGATTTTTCAATTGAAACATCTTTTAATAATACTGGATCAAATTTTACTCTTTCAATATTTCTTATCTCTTGAGGCATATTAACATAGTTGATTTTACTATCTCCAAAAATCATTTCATTTACAACATTGCCATCTAACAATTCTTCCGTATCAATATAAGTTGTTTGAGTATTTCCATCAGAATCAGTACTTTTTCGTTCATATTCATAATAGAATAAAAAATCATAATCAAAACTACAAAATCTAACAGGAACATATACTTTCTTCGCGAATATTATATCTCCTCTTACAACTTTACTATAACTCTTAATTGCTTCATCTTTATCTATAGAAAAAGGAATCATCTTTTTTATATTTAAATCTCCATATTCTTTTTGTGTTATAGCAATATTATTCCCGCAATATAAACAACTAGTAAAAGTTGTTTCATCGTTTATAATTAATTCTGCACCACAGGTTTTACACTCATATGACTTCATTTCTTCACCTTTAATATTTTAACATAATTAGAATTATTAATAATCTGATTAAAATACTCATCCTTTGTTAATTTAACTGTTTTTATATAATATAAATATTTTTCATAATAAATATGAGATAGAGCAGGAAAAATGCTCAATAATATCACAGAAATTAAAAAGATAATTATTAAAAATGGTGAATCAATGTTAATTTTAAATACAGCAATAATCGAAACAAATGAAATTACAGAAATTGCTGAAGAAATAAATGACAATAATGAATATTTTTTTGCTTTATTATTCGCATCATCTTCCTCAGGAAATTCAACTATAGCATTAACAGGACTATTTGAATTTCCAACAATATATTGTCTATAATCTTTTCCATTTAAACTAATTTTTTTTACATAAAGAGGTATAAAAGTACCATCTTCTACATTAAAGTTTTTTTCTACTTTTATATCTTTTATCGCAGTAATATTTAACTCTTTAGCAAATATTTTTACACATTCATTAACAATATCTTGTTCATAATTTTTATCAACAACACTATTAATTATTTTTCCAAATTTAACTATTTTAGATTGAATTTCTTCACTAGAATTAGAAGTTAATACTCTAGAATTATCTACTCCGATATTACCAATTTCATACATAAATCTATAATCTTCATATTCGATATTAGGAATTAATAAATTAACAAAAATAAACTTTCTAATATTATCATTGTGTTCAAGTACTACATACCCATTATACAAATCACAATTAAAATACTGGCATTCAAATGTAAAGTCAAAATAAGATTTATCTAAATACTTTTTTACTGGAGAAATACTTCTAAGATATTCTGCCTTTGCAATAGCTAATGGTTTATTAAAATCTACAATATTAGAAACTTTAAACATAATTCCATTACATTTTGTATTACAATTTGGACAATTACTTGATGAATCTTTACTTACATACTTTTGGTTACAATTATCACATTGAAAACTATATAAATTGAAATTTCTTTCTTCAATAGATGGTAAAGTTCTTATCACTTTTGGCACAAACAAAGCCTCATAAGAATTTCCACAATACTCACATATCCATTTATGATTTATTTCATTATAATCTACTTTTCCACCACAACTAGGACACTTATATGTAAATGTATCATCCATCTAGACACCTCTTATTTTATTTTTTTCTTCCTTTTTTTAATTTTGAAATAGCATAAGTAATTGAATTTTTAGGACCTGTTGTTAATATTCCTTTTTTTGTTTGTCCTAAGCTTGACTCTTTAATTATCTTCTCTAAATAATCATTAATCACATTTCTAATAGATTTAATTTTATTCATGCTTAAATCATTATCAGATACTAAATATATTTCATTTTTTAAATTATCTGGTAAAAATTCAACCATTTTAAATACAGCATCATAGTCAATTGTTATATTTTCATCTTTATCACATTTAAATAAATCTGTTTTATCCCTATATTCTCTATTAAAATGTTCTTTACTACCAGTAGCAAGTTTAATAATTTTTTTAGGATCCTCTGCTTTAAAACTTTTTCTACTATCACCTTTATAAGATAATGAACAAATAGTTTCATATAAATCTATTAATTTTGGATTTTCTTTATCTAATAATAGTAATGCAACAGTTAGAGCATTCTTTTTATTAATAATATTTGCTTTTTCTATTTCTTCATCTTTTACTGCTGTATACATTTCTTTTTGAAATCTACCAGCTATATAAAATGTTTTCCAATTAAGTAAATCATCTAAAACATCAGTCTTTTCAATTACTCCCATTTTAAATGTATCTATTCCATAATTAATATCAGTAGTATAACATATACCCGCTGCTTTCTTTAATCTTTCAGCAGACGCATGTTTAAAATAAATTCTAGGAGTTAATTTATACATATATCCATTTTTCTTTAAATTTTCTTCATAAAACTTTTTAATATCATCGACTACTACAATTAAATCTACTTGTTTTTTTTCATTCGCTTTATATCCGCTTTGATAAGCTATACTTGATCCATAAGCCTTAACTGATTCAACCTTTGGTAAAGTTTCAACAAATTTAAGTATTCTTTCTTTTATATCTAGTTCTTGCATTTTTTATTCCCCATTTCTTAGTTACTATATATAAATGACTCAATTAACCAATCATTATCACTTTTTACTAATTTCATATCTTTTACATATAAATAATAAGACAAAATATCATCTCTTAAACCATGAAAAGAAAATGTAACATTAGCATTTATTATATCATCTTGAATTTTAATATTATCAACAAAAATATCACTATTAAGAAATTTATTATTATCAGGAATATTTTTCAAAATTGAAACTGAGTTCTCATCTTTTACTACTAGCTGTTTATCTCCAAATTTTGTATTTTCAAATTCTTTAATTCCATTTTCAGAAAATAATAATTTAACAATCTCATCATAATTTAATACATTATAATAATCACTATCTTCTTTTTCTTCTATTTTAAAAGCTTCATTTGGAACTTCATATAACTTAATTAATTTATTTACTTTTTCCTTTATAATTACTTCAGCATCGCTTGTAGTTAGTTCGTCTTCTCCAATATAAATTATATCACTACTATTATGCTTATTTGAAATAAATAAGACTAATCCAGCAAATAATAACAACAACCCAACTATTATAAAAAGTCTATTCTTTTTCATAAGACACCTCTATAATAATTATATTATATATTCCAAATTATTTAAAGTTTTTTTACTCTAAATAACTTATTTTTATTTTGTATTTAAAGTCTTTAATTAACTCCTTAACAAAAGATGATTCTCTACCTTTAAAAGTAAAAATGTATACTTTTTCTTTAGCTCTTGTAAGAGCTACATAAAATAGTCTTCTTTCTTCTTCTAAATGATTATAATCATCTAAATAAGAAAAAATATTACAACTTTTAATTTTATTTGGAAATCCTAAAAAGTCATCAATAACATTTAAAATTATTATATTTTTCTCTTCTAATCCTTTAGATGAATGCACTGTCATAAATCTAACATTATTACACTTATAATTATTAAATTTATACTTATCAATATCTTTATTATTTCTTCCTAAAACCATAACATCATCAATAGAATTTAATAATTTCTCTAAGGCAATTTCTTCATTTTTAACATAAATTATATTAATTGAATCTTTAATATATTTACTTGATTTTAATTTTTTTACAACTTGGTTTCTATTTTTCAAAATAAATCTTTTTGATATTTCAACTATATCACTAGGATTTCTATAAGTATTTTTTAATTTTATTATTTTAGAATTCTTAAACATTTTTTTAAAATTAATAAAAAGTTTCAAATTACATCCAGTAAAAGAATATATAGATTGATAATCATCTCCAACAGCCATTAATGAAACATCAAATTTATTAATTATTTTATTAATTAAATTAAATTTACTATAAGAAGTATCTTGATACTCATCAACAATTATATAAGAATATTTAAATGTTTTTAATTCTTTAGTAGCAAAACTAATCATATCATCAAAATCAATTTTATTTTCACTTTTTAATTCTTCTTCATATATTAAATATATTTTTAAAGCAAAAATAATTAATACTTTATCTTCTTTATCTAATACAATATCTAATAACTCTTTCAAATAATACTCATCTAAGTTAGATGCTTTCAGCTCTTTTATAAACATCAATAAAGTGTTTTTTAAATAGCTTTTATTATCAATAAAATCTAGTAATTTATATGTATTATCATAATAAATAATAGAATTAAAATATTCATCTATTACATATTCTAATAAATTAGAGCTTGCAATTTTATATTTTCTATTCAAAATATCCAAAGATAATTTATGAAATGTTTTTACATCGACATTTAAATTATATTTATTTAAAGAATTTTTTAATGAATTAACTGTTTCATTTGTAAAAGAAATACATAATATTCTTTTTGGGTCTAGCCCATTTTCAATTAAATAATTAATTTTTGCTATAATTGTTAAAGTTTTACCACTTCCTGCTCCTGCTACTACTAAATATCTTTTATTATTACAAAAAATAGCTTTAGATTGATATTTATCGAGTGTTATACCATTAAATGTTATATTTTTATGCTTAAAAAAAATGTTCATATAATATTATTATTGAACATTTCTTTTTATTTTCCCCTATTTCTTCTTATTTTTTTTCTTTTTTGATTTACTTTTTATATCATATGTTTCATTTGTACGTTCTTCTCTAACTCTTTTATTAATATCAAGTTCTATTATAGAATCACATATTTTATATAAATAGAAAGCATATATTTCGCTGTAATCTCCTTCATTATTTGCGAGATTCATACTTCTAGCATAATCTTGTCTTTCATTAAGTCTTATATATACTGGAGGTATTCCTGCTTCTTCAAATAGTTTATTAGTAAAACATCTAATAGTTCTACCATTACCATCTTGGAAAGGATGGATCTTTATAAGATTACAATTTAACCTTACACATGAATTTATATAATCAAAAATCTGAGAGTAGTCATTAGTTTCTCTCATATATATAGCCATTCTTTTTAAATCATTAACTACATCTTCTAAAGAAAGTAACATATCAAAAATATAAGCATAATTGCAAGTTTCAGTACCAGTTCCTGGAAGATAAACATCACCAGTTCTAAGTTTTCCACCTGCTTCTGGATATGGACATAACGAATATAAATCTCTATGTAATGAAAGAATAGAAAACATTTCAAATTCTTCTAGTGGCATATTAATCATATTTTCATACATGATTTCCAAACCTTTTATTTCTTCTTTTTCATGAACACTTTCCATGGCGCTTTCATTTCTAATATAACTATCAACAAATCTTTTATTAATTACTGTTGTATCAATTCTATCAATATTATCACTATAATACATTGTAATTAAACTCTTAGGAATTTTAGCATTTACTGAATACAATAAATCATTTTGCTTACGATATTTATAACCTAAAAATGTTGTAACCATTAGTTCTTTCAAATCTAAATCACTAACCATACTACCTCACTACCCCTCATTTATTGCTCGCTATTATACCATATTTATCATTTTTTGTCAATTTTAGCACTCTCACTTGACAAGTGCTAATTAAGTGATATAATAATGCATGAAAAGGAGGGATTTATATGAATGAACAAAATCCATATCAAGAAAATTTAGAAAATGTTCTAGAAAAGTATGGTCGTGATATTGTTAAAGCAGTTAAAGATGGAAAAATAGATCCAGTAATTGGCCGTGATGATGAAATAAGAAGTATCACAAGAATACTATCTAGAAAAACAAAAAATAACCCTGTATTAATCGGAGAAGCAGGTGTTGGTAAGACGGCTATTGTAGAAGGACTTGCTCAAAGAATTGTTAAAGGAGATGTTCCAAATAGTTTAAAAAATAAAACAATATGGGAACTAGATATGGGAGCATTAGTTGCAGGAGCAAAATATCGTGGAGAATTTGAAGAAAGACTTAAAGCAGTTTTAAAAGAAGTTAAAGACTCAAACGGTGACATAATAATGTTTATTGATGAAATTCATATGATTGTTGGTAATGGCGGCGAAGGTGCAATGGATGCTGGAAATATGTTAAAACCTATGCTAGCAAGAGGAGAAATACATTGTGTTGGAGCAACTACATTAAATGAATATAGAAAATATATTGAAAAAGATTCAGCACTTGAAAGACGTTTCCAAAAAGTACTTGTAAGTGAACCTACAGTATTAGATACAATCACTATCCTTCGTGGATTAAAAGATAGATTCGAAGTATACCATGGAGTTAATATAAAAGATAAAGCATTAATTGCAGCAGCTACCCTATCAAATAGATATATAACTAATAGGTTCTTACCTGATAAAGCAATTGACTTAGTAGATGAAGCATGTGCTACTGTTAAAGTTCAAATGGAATCTGTTCCTACAGAACTTGATACTTTAACTAGAAAAATAATGCAATTAGAAGTTGAAAAACATGCATTAAGTAAAGAAAAAGACGAATTCTCTAATAAAAGAATTGAAGAATTAGATAGTGAAATAAATAAATTAAAAGAAAAAGAGTCTAAATTAAGAAACGATTGGGAAAGTGAAAAAGATATTAACAATAAAATAAGTAAGAAAAAAGAAGAAATTGAAAAGAAAAAAAGAGAATTAGAAATCGCTGAAGATAATTATGATTTAGAAAATGCTGCAATTCTAAAGCATGGAACAATACCACAATTAGAGAAAGAATTAAAAGAACTTCAAGCACAAAATAAAAATGAAATACTAAGTGATACTATAGATGAAGAATCCATTGCAGAAATAATATCTAAATGGACAAAAATACCAGTAAGTAAACTAGTAAATGAAGAAAAAGATAAATTACTTAACTTAGAAGAAAATATGAAAAAACGTGTAATGGGACAAGATAATGCCATTAAACTTGTAAGTGATGCTATTATTCGTGCTAGAAGTGGAATAAAAGATCCAAATAGACCAATAGGTTCATTTATCTTTTTAGGGCCAACTGGTGTTGGTAAAACAGAAATTGCAAAGACTTTAGCATATGAATTATTTGATGATGAAAAGCACATGATAAGAATAGATATGTCAGAATATATGGAAAGTCATTCAGTTGCAAGACTTATTGGTTCTCCACCAGGATATGTTGGATATGATGATGGTGGACAACTTACTGAAGCAGTAAGACGTAATCCTTATAGTATTGTTTTATTTGATGAAATAGAAAAAGCACACAAAGATGTATTCAATATATTATTACAAATACTAGATGATGGTAGAATTACAGACTCTCAAGGAAGAACCGTTGACTTTAAAAATACAATTATCATTATGACATCTAACTTAGGAAGTGAATATATACTTGATAAAAATATAGATGCAAATAAATTAATAGACAAAGAACTTAAAGCTACATTTAAACCAGAACTATTAAACAGAATTGATGAAATAATAATATTTAATTCACTTAGCAAAGATACAATATATAAAATATTAGATAAAATAATAGATGATATAAATAAAAGACTTGATGATAAAAAAATAACAATTGAATTAACTAAAGAAGCTAAAGATTACGTAATAGATAATTCCTTTGATGAACAATATGGCGCAAGACCAATAAAAAGATTTGTTTCAAGAAATATAGAAACACTACTAGCAAAATCCATAATAAATGGAGAAATAAAATATAACTCTAAAGTTACAATTGATTTAATTAATGAAGAATTAAAAATAAAAGAATAAAGAAATTAATCTTTATTCTTTTTTTATTCATATGGAGATAATAGTATTAATGCTTTATCATTTCCAGGCATATAACAACTTAATAGTTCTTCTAAAGAACCAGTACCATCTAGCAAGCCAGGATTACCTACAATCATATTATTATTCTCATCTAATCCTAAAATTGCAATATAATGATTATTTCCAGAATACTTATATTTATCACAACCTAAATTTTCACTTCCTGAAACATAAGCAATTATAGGATTACCATTTTTTAAATGTTCTTTAACATATAATAGTAGATCATTCATTTTCGTATTATTATGCATTAATGAATTATAATACAAAATATTATTTACTCCAAATCCATAATAATTTGCAGTTTCTACTATTCTATCAAAAGATGAATAACCCATATAATTTGCAACAGAAATAGGATTTACAGTTCTATATCCACTTAATATAGTTGCAAGAGCAACAGGTGCTGCACCATTATCAGCTATATTGCCATTATACCAATAAGAATAATCCCTAAAATACCTTTGTTTAAAGACTTTAAAGGTTCTTCCATTTACATTTAATGTATTATCATATGTTCCAACTAGTAACTTATCAGCATCATCCTCTATGCCATAAAATAACGAAGAAGCACCACTTACAGCTTTATTTTTTTTATCTTCAACTACGATAACTGTACAATGAGCTTTAACACCATTAGAAGATCTAACTGTTATAGTAGCATAACCAGTACTTTTACCAGTAATTTTACCATTATTATCAACAGTTACAATATTATTATTACTACTTGTCCAAGTTAAATTCTTATTTGTTGCATTTTTAGGAGCAACAGTAGCAGACAACTGACTTGTACGACCAACAATCAACGTTACACTAGTAGAATTTAAATTTATTTGAAAAACATTTATTACCTTTTTAGATACATTTACAGTACATTCTGCAGTTAACCCACTTGGAAGTGAAGCAGTAATTTTAGCACTTCCTTCTTTTATACCAGTAACTACTCCACTACTAGAAACACTAGCAATACTTTCATCACTACTTTTCCAAGTTACTTTTGAAAGATTACTACTAGGGGTTACAGTTTCAACAAGTTGTACAGTCTCACCAACGTTTACTGACACACTATTAGTACTCAAAGTTATTGATTCTTTTGATGGATCTACCCAATTCTCATCTACAACAACAATATGACAAGTTGCAGAATTATTAAAAGCAGCAGTTGCTGTTATTGTAGTTTCACCAAGACCGACAGCATTAACATTTCCGTTTTCATCTACTGTAACTACATTCGTATTAGATGAACTCCAAATAACATTTTTATCAGTTGCATTAGTCGGATTAAAAACTACAGATAATGTATAATTTGATTTTAAATATAAATACATATCTGATTGATTCAAACTAATTGAACTAACAGGAATTGTTTTCCCATCGCTTATTACATCAGGAGTGTTATCATCACCTTTAACAACAGTTAAAGTTAAACTATCTTCAACATATCCATTTTTTCCAGTAATCGAAATTGTTCCCTCTTTAATTGTAGTTATTACGCCATCTTCAATAGTTGCAACTCTCTCATCACTACTAGTCCAATCCAAATCTCCTCTAGCATCAGTTGGAGATATAGAATAATTAATTGTATATTTAATTCCAGCCTTTAAAACTAAGCTTGTTGTGTCAAAAGAAATATCTTCTATTTCACCGACTATTCCACTCTTTTTACCATCTTTTGTTACTTTAACTAAACATAAATCTGAATTTCCATTACTTGATTTAACAGTAATAGTACAGCTTCCTTTTCCAACAGCAGTTATTCTTCCATTATCATCTACAACAGCCACATTATTATCTGAACTAAACCATGATAAACTACTGCTTGTAGCATTTTTGGGATAGATATTAACTTTCATTTCATATGTATCATTTACAGCAAGTTCAATAGTTTTAGTTTCCATAGTAACTTTTGTAACTGTAACTGAGTCATCAAAACCTTCAACATGCACTTTATATATATATTTTTCTTTATCAGTTGTAATAACTATTGTTGTATCTCCCTCTTTCAATGCTTCAATTTCTCCAGTCTTTGTTACAGTAGCAACATCATTTTCACTGCTTTCCCATTGATAATCACCAACCATATTAGCAAAACTATACTTTTCTCCACTAGAAAGAGTAATATTCTTTTCTGTTTCTTGTTTTTTTGGTTTTGCACTAAATAAACTTAAAACAGCAGACAAAAGTAATATAACTACTAATCCAACAAAAATCCAAATTGCATATTTAATTAATTTATTTTTCAAATCATCACTAGAATCATCTTTTTGCGGTTTAGACTCTTCATTTTCTTCTCCACCAGCATTTTCATAGCTAGATGTATCAAAATTAACTTTCTTTTCCTCTGGTCTTGGAGAATCAAAATCCATTGATATCTGTGATTCAAGCATACGTGAAGTTTCATCCCTAAGATCTTGTTCTTTATCTTCATAATCATTACTATTATTTACAGTATCTTCTTTATTTTCATCCTTTGACTCTTCTTCATCATAATCAACCATAAAGTCATCAAAAGCACCAAAGTTATCTTTATTTTCAAAAGATTTATCGTCTCTTGCCATACTAAATCACCCTATTCTATATTTAATTATAATTTAAAATAGAAAAAAAAGAAAGAAAAGTTTTCTATTCTTTAAACAAACTTAAAGATACTTTTTCTTTCTCTAAAGAAATATCTGTTACATAACAATCAATTATATCCCCTACGCTTAAAATATCATTAGGATCTTTTACATATTCTTTTGATAATTTGGATATGTGAATTAATCCATCATTGTGTAGGCCAATATCTATAAATGCACCAAAATCAACAACATTTCTCACTGTTCCTTGAAGTTTATCTCCAACTTTTAAATCTTCAATTTTTAATATATCATCCCTTAATATTGGCTTAGGCATATTATCTCTCGGATCTCTATTAGGTTTTTTTAAATCTTCAACAATATCAGTAAGAGTGTATTTATCAATTTTTAAAGATTCACAATATTTATTAATATCTAAATTTTCAATTGCTTCATTTAATTTTTGAGTTCCGATATCACTACTAGATAGATTTAAACTTTTTAATAATGTTTCCGTTTCTTTATAAGTATCAGGATGTATTCCAGTTCTATCTAATGGATTATCCCCATCTATTATTCTCATAAATCCAATAGCTTGTTCATAAACTTTTGGAGTAATTCCTTTAATATTTTTAATCTCAGTACGAGTAGAAATTTTTCCTTTTTTTTCTCTTTCATCTATAATTGCTTGAATTGCTTTTTTATTCATACCAGATACATAAGATAATAATGAACTAGAAGCAGTATTAATATTAACACCCACTTGGTTAACAGTTTTTGTAACAACAAAATCTAAAGACTCATCTAACTTTTTTGGAGTTACATCATGTTGATAAAGTCCTACTCCGATACTTTTAGGATCTATTTTAACTAGTTCTGCTAAAGCATCTTGTAATCTTCTAGCAATACTTATAGCGCTTCTTTTTTCTACTGTTAAATCAGGAAACTCTTCAATTGCTAATTTAGATGCTGAATAAACACTTGCTCCAGCTTCACTTACTATAATATATTCAACTTTTCTTTTAGCATCCTTTATTGTATCTGCGATAAATTTTTCTGATTCACGGGAAGCTGTTCCATTTCCTATTGCAATTATATCAACTGAATATTTATCTATAAGATCTAATACAATTTTTTTACTTTCCTCTATTTTATTGTGTGGTTCAGTTGGGTAAATAACACTAATATTTAATGGTTTTCCAGTTGAATCAACTACTGCAAGTTTACATCCCGTTCTAAATCCTGGATCATATCCCATAACAACATGACCCTTTATAGGAGGCGTAAGAAGTAAATTTTCAAGATTTAATGAAAAGTTTTCAATTGCTCTTTCTTCTGCAACTTCTGTTAAATCACTTCTTATTTCTCTTTCAATACTAGGTTTAATTAATCTATTATAACTATCTACAATTGCTTCTTTTACAAGTAACCCACAACTATTTTCTTTTTTAATTATTTCCTTATTTAAGTAATTAATTATTTCATCTTCATTAATATCAATTGAAACATTAAGAACTTTTTCATTTTCTCCACGATTTAATGCTAAAACACGATGTGGTTTAATTCTATTAACTTTTTCTTGAAAATCATAATACATTTCATATGTTTTGTTTTCATCAACTGAATTCTTTTTTACTTTTGAAATAATAACTCCATTTTTATATGTCATTCGACGTATATTTTTTCTATATTTAGCGTTATCACTTATTATTTCAGCAATAATGTATTTAGCACCCTCTAATGCCTTATCTACATTTTCTACTTTGTCATTAACATATTTTGCTGCTTCTTTATAAATATCAATATCACTAAATGAAAAGATAATTTTACTTAATGGTTCTAATCCATTTGCAATAGCTTCAGTTGCCTTAGTCTTTTTCTTTTCTTTATATGGTCTATAAAGATCTTCTACATCAACAAGTTTTTGACATAACATAATTGAATTTTTTAATTCGTCTGTAAGCATACCTTTTTCATCTATTAATCTAATAACATCTTCTTTTCTCTTTAATAAATTGACTTGGTATTCATAAACAGTATTAATACTTCTTATTACTTCTTCATCAAGTGCTCCAGTAGCTTCTTTTCTATATCTTGCAATAAATGGAATAGTATTCCCATCACTTAAAAGCTGTAATACAACTTCAACTTGCTTCTCTTTTATATTTAAATCTTTACTAATTTGTTCTACAATTTCTTTGTTCATAACTTCCTCCATAAATATTTTAACACATAAAAATTAAAAAAATTACAATTAATTACTTGTAATTTTCGTATTAAGAACTAATAAATCGTATAAAATATTATGCTTATCACTATAATCATTTAAACTATCAATAAGGCTTTTATACATAATATCATTATCATCTATTATCTCATTATAAAATTCATAATATAAATATTTAAGTTTATTATAATTACAAT
>CAMNJQ010000016.1 GCA_946541575.1 uncultured Clostridium sp.
CTCGAAGAAAAGTTTATAAAGACCATTTCGAAATCAGTCAAGATTTTCAATGTGGCCATTAATGTCATAGTTTTACCCGAACCAGGAGGCCCACATAAAATAAAAGGTCTATGTTCACTAATCCAACTACAAAGAATTTCTTGATGTCTCACAGTATCAACTGTTGGTATGACTAAATCTGCATCTGAGACTTTATTACTATCAATATCAGTATTAGGTACTTTTGATTTCCATGTTTGGAATTTACCTTCCCTCATATTAACGAAATAATCAATCATTTGGAAATTGGATTCATTAGGGAAATCTATATCTAAGGTTAAATTTTTTAAAAACTCAGAAAATTTAGTTCTATTTCCCAAACTAAGTGAGCCACCGAAACCCCATATAATACTAATAATTAACCATTTACTCATATATTGATATATCTTTTCATCATCTAAAGGAAATTCTCTATTTTCTTCATTGTAATCGATTATATTTGTAGTACCTTTTCTTAATAAGGCAAACATGGATTCAACAACACGAATTTTAGTGAAATCCATAACATGAGGCATTTTTTCGACCTCGTCTAGAGCTTTTTGAACTAAGCCGTTTTTATCAAAGAAACTTTTGATACTTTCTACTGCTGTGTTTCTTATTTTAGCATAACCACTTTGAGCTTTATTTTCGAATTCCATTTTACCCCCGGTTTGAGTAGCGATGTAATTCATTGTATCATCATAATTATTTTGTTTAAGTCTTTTCAAATAATGACTAAACATCATATCAGTTGTGACAATATCTTCCGAAAACCATACCATACCACATCGAGATACAGTGGCTAAAGTTGCATATTTTAAACTTTCTACTTCGAACATTATCCTCACATTGGGGGGGATTTGCAATCTATCACCATGAGGTAAGGTTAATAATTTATTATCATCTAAAACAGAATTTAAATTCTCGGCCCATTCTGGATCAACATCACCGTCGAATATAATCCAATGTCGTTTACCACTTTCTCCTCTTTGATTATCCAAAATTTTTCTTAATGTGCCGGTGAATACACCATCAGTCCAATCCAAAGTAGTTTGGTCTAATTTACCATATAAATTATCCTTATTTACTGCTTTTGGATCTATTATGTAAGATTCACCTTTTATTCCATCGATAGCTGTTAATGCTTCTAATAATATTTTCCATGCGGCACTTTTACCGGTACCACTTTGCCCTACCATCATTACACCGTGATGCATTTTTTGGATGGAATATAATTGCAATATTTTATCGATGAATTTCGTTTCGGGTAATAAATTACGTATTTTGCAAAGTTCTATTATTTTACTTTTTAATTCATCTTCTTTGACTTCTTCAATGACGCAATTAGGGAAAACTCCTTTTAATAAACTATTAAACAAAGTGATATCTTCACTTACTAATTTAGGTATCAAAGTATTACATACACTTCTCAACAAGATATTTTGTTCCCAAGTTTCAATAGGTATATCATTTCCTTTTCCCGTTTTTTCTCTTTCTTTATCTTCTCTTCTTTTCAAATTACCAGCATTAACCAAAACACTTTTCAAAGCTCTTAAGCCAAAGTCATAATGAGATTGGGAACTTAATTGACTACTGCATAATTCGAATAATGATACCATTTTACTACTAAGTCTTTCAGCCGTTTTATATCCTTGGGAATATAAGGTTACTTGGGCTATCATATCTTTATCTGGTTTAACCATAGCCATTTGTCTAAATAATTGCTTTAAGTTATCAGGTAATTGAGAACGTCCTGCATATCCTGGATTCATTGTTACGAAAATTCCCATTTGGTGATTTAACTTAATATTTTTTCCCATTAAATCAATATTTTTCGCATATTCTCTAAGACCTAATTGAATTATCAATATTTGTTGAGATACAGCTGATAATATTCTCTCTTCTAAACGATTGAATTCATCGAAGCATCCCCAAGCACCTACTTGACATAACCCTACAAAGATTCTCCCCATAGCTTTAAAATCGAAGTTTTCATCGCAATTAAATACTAAAACAAATCGTCCTAATTGACCACCTAACGCTTTAACGGATTCAGTTTTTCCAGTACCAGCTGGTCCGAAAGGTGCACCACCTAATCTGAAATACAACCCTTGAGTAAGAGTTAAATAACATCTATCTGTTAAAGGAGTTTGAATTAATTTTTCAGCGACACCTAAATATTCAAAGCCATAATCGAATGAAGCGTTTGACATTTTTATTTGCAATCGTTTCAGGATTTCTTGAGTTTGCGGATTGAAATAAAATCTCATATAATAAAGCCACTCGAATGCATTGACATTATTAATTCCTTTATTTTTAAGTAAACGAACTACATCTCTTTGATGAACTAATTCAGTAATTAATTGTTCTAATTTTTTTCTCATGTCCACTTTGATATCTTTTAATACTTGGTCAGATAAAGCGCTTAACATGTTATTTATAACATTTTCTTCACTTTCTAAATTGAAATTATCAGGCAAAGCTTTTAAAGTTTTTATCCCGGTCAAAGCGGATTCGATACTTGCACTCCATAATATCTGTGAACTTAAAACAGTTATCTGAGCTGGATAATGCTCTATCCAATTAATAAATTCATCGACTTTTCCTATATAATCCATTCCTGAAATTTCAGTAACGGCTTTTTCTAGTTTTGTGGCGAGAGTATAATGCATTTGTTCTTGGACTTTCCTTAACCATTGATACACAACAGGATCATCTGAGATTTTAACGGTCTTTTCGAAATTGACTTCTTCGAATTCACGTGAGACCATCCCCAATAATTCATTACCATCTTTGCATATTAAGGAATTCATCCCTGCGAACATTTTATTGAAATGTCTTGTTATTTTAATTACATCTTTACTATTACCGATAATTTCTAAAAGATCTTCGTCTCCAATGAAATAAAATCTTGCGAAATTTTGTCTTTGCTTTTCCAAGAAATTATAAAGCGCTTTTTGTATTCTTTCTAAAGCAGTTTTGAGTTTATCTTCTAAAATATTTTTGATATTAGGAATACTTATTACTTCTAATACTTGAGGTTTTGACGCGACTTTTTTCATTAATCCCGTAAATTCACTATCTATTGTTTTAAATTTGTTATAATCACTGGATAATTCATTCATTATATCAGCTGAACCGAAGAAGATGCCTTCTAAATATACCCATTTTCTTTGGACATCGACCCATTCATTGAATAAAAGTCTTATTTTTTCTAATTTATCTTTCCATGGCTCTATTGAATCTTTAAATATGGGATAATATGGACTATTACTCATTGATTGGAAACTGTTTATATGTTCATCTAATACTGTGAACATATCATCCCAACCTCGAATTAATTT
>CAMNJQ010000017.1 GCA_946541575.1 uncultured Clostridium sp.
AGAAGTAACTCCAGTTGATAAGCTAGATATCGATAAGATAGAAACTAATTTAACTGATACAGAAATAAAAGAAAAAGTGGATAAGACAGGGGTAGACGGAAGAAGTAAAATACAAGTATTAAATAATGATTGTAAAAGTTGGGACAGTCCCCTAATTGCTAGTATTCAAATTGGAAGTGATGGAGAAATCGATAATACATCATTTGCAACATTTCCAGAAGGAAAGACAAAAAAAACTGTGGTAATGGGAGACTTAGTAAAAATAGGCAATGAAGAATTTTACGTAGTAAGCAATGATGGAACTGATTTAGTGTTATTAGCCCATTATAACTTAAATGTTGGAAACAATAAAGTTGATGGTATAGAAGGAATTCAAAATTCTAATACTGTAGGATTTAAATCTGGAAAAGTAACAAAAGGAACAGTTATATTCTCTAGTACAAATTATTGGGATGGCAAAGTTGGAGATGGTAAAGAATATGAAGGATCATATGATTATAATTTAAATAACTTCCCAGATGTTTTTGATTCAAATAGTAATATTTATCAATATGTACAATCATATAAAGAATATTTGGAAAATCAAGGAGCTAAGATTAAGCTAGCCAGATTATTAAAGGTCAAAGAGTTAAGAGATGCATTAGGGTGTGGGCAATATACATGTAATAATGCTCCAGGATTTTTAAATGAAACTAGTTTTTGGCTAGGTGAAGCTGGTGGAAAGTATGATGTTTATAGATTAGGAACATATGATGGTATATCAGCTGCTGGACATGATAGGTCTGATAACTTTGGTGTTCGTCCTGTTATAGTTATCTAATGTTAACTATTTAGATTAAATATGGTAATAAAACTTTTGTCAAATTGACAAGAGTTTTTTTTATTTTGCCTTAAACCTATTTACAAAAACCAATATGTAGGTTAATATTATGGTAGCAGTGGTTGAAAGTGGTGAAAAGTGGGGGATTGTTATGTTTATGGGTGAGTTTCATCATAATATTGATGAAAAAGGAAGATTAACACTTCCAGCAAAATATAGGGAAGAACTAGGAGATAAGTTTATTATTACGCGCGGTATTGAAAAATGCCTCTTTGTTTACACGATGGACGAGTGGCAAAATATCACTAAAATGCTTAATAATCTACCATTCACCAAAAAAGATGCTCGTAGTTTTATGAGGTTTTTACTTTCTGGAGCTACTGCAGCAGAGTTTGACAAGCAGGGTCGAATTAATATTACCTCTCCATTGATTGACTACGCCGATTTAAAAAAAGAATGCGTCGTAATCGGCGTAGGAGATCGCTTAGAAATTTGGTCAGAAGAAAAGTGGAATGATTTCTTCGATACAAATAAAGACAATTTGTCAGACATTGCTGAGACTTTATTTGATTCGAATTGGCAAGAAGGAGAATAAATATGCATATAAGTGTTTTATTGAATGAATCAATTGAAGGCTTAAATTTGAAGGAAGACGGTATTTATGTAGACTGCACATTAGGTTATGCAGGACATTCCAGTGAAATTTTAAAGCGAATAAGAAGGGGTTATCTTTTCGCCATAGATCAAGATAAAGATGCTATTGAAAGTAGTATGAAAAGACTTAGTGCAATAAGTGATAATTTTACTATTATTAAAAGCAACTTTTCTAATCTAAAAGAAGAACTTTTAAAAAGAAATGTAGATAAAGTAGATGGATTCCTATTTGACTTAGGAGTCTCATCAGTTCAACTTGATGAAACAGAAAGAGGTTTTAGCTATCACAATGATGCAAAACTCGATATGAGAATGGATCAAGATGCAAAATTATCTGCGTGGGATGTAGTTAATACTTATTCATTAGAAAAATTAAGAGAAATATTTTACAAATATGGAGAAGAAAAATATTCTTCAATTATAGCAAAAAATATTGTAAAATATCGTGCAAACAAAACAATTGATACAACATTAGAACTTGCTAATATAATATCTGATTCAGTACCAATGAAAGCAAAAAAAGAACATCATCCAGCAAGAAAAGTATTTCAAGCAATAAGAATTGAAGTAAATAAAGAACTAGAAATATTAGAAAGTTCAATTGACGACGCATTATCTATGCTTAAGGTAGGTGGAAGAATATGTATAATAACCTTCCATTCACTAGAGGATAGAATAGTCAAAAATACATTTAAAAAACACACTGAAATAGATCCTAAAGTAAAAGGAATACCAAATATTCCAGAAGAATATCTACCTGATTTCAAATTAATAAATAAAGACGTAATCGTTCCAAGCGAAGAAGAATTAAGAGAAAACAATAGATCTAGATCAGCAAAATTAAGAATAATTGAAAGAATAAAATAGGTGAAATAAATGAAAAAAAAGATGAAGAAAGTGGTAAAAATTGGTAAATTTGAAAAATTGTTTTATAGTTTTGCTGTTTTACTTTTAATAGCATTACCTTTTACAGTAGTATTTTTACAGGCTACTTTATCTAAGGTAAGTGTACAAGTAGAACAAGTAAAACAACAAATTAAAACACAGGAAAAGAAAAATGAATCATTATCAATGAAGATTAATGAACTTGCATCACTTGATAAAATTATTGAAGTTGCACACGAGCAAGGATTGAGTTATAATAATGATAATATTAAAACTTTTGATGAATAAATACTAGGGTGTGATTTTAAATGAAAAAAGAAAAGAGCGAATTGAAGAATATTAAGTTTAGCAAACTTTATGTTATAGTTGCTCTTTTTCTTTTTGGAATAATTCTTTATAGAATAAAAGAGTTATCATTAAATGAAGTAGTTGAAGGAGTAAATATTCAAAATTTTGCAAACAATAGAACTACTAAAACAGAAACACTATATTCTAAAAGAGGAACAATATATGATGTTAATGGAAATGCACTAGCACAAAATATTACTTCTTATACCTTAATAGCATATTTATCTCCAAGTAGAACAGGAGAATCAAAAGTTCCTAAACATGTAATAGATAAAGAATATACTGCAGAAAAGCTTTCTACAGTTTTAGATATACCAAAAGATCAAATTTTAAAATATTTAAGCAAAGAAGCATATCAAGTAGAACTTGGCCCAAAAGCAAAAAATTTAACAGAATTAAAGAAAAGTGAAATAGAAGCATTACAACTTCCAGGAATTGATTTTGTTGAAACACAGCAAAGATATTACCCATTTGGAAGATTTGCATCATATATAATGGGTTATGCTAAGAAAAAAGAAGTAACAAATGAAGATGGAGAAACGATTGAAGATTTAGTCGGTGAAATGGGAATAGAAGCCTACTATAATAAAGAACTTACAGGAACAAATGGCTTTGTTGCTTACCAAAAAGATAGAAATGGATATAAGATTCCAGGAACAAATGAAGTTACAGTTTCAGCTGTTGATGGGCATGATATTTATTTAACTATAAATAGTAATATTCAATTATTTGTTGAAGATGCTATTGATGAATTAAATACTAAATGTAAAACAGATTTTGTAAGTGTAATGTTAGCAGATGCAAAAACAGGTGCGATTCTTGCAAGCGGTACATCTCCAACATTTGATCCAAATATTAAAAATATAGAATCTTATTTAAATTTAAATGTTTCAGTCCCTTTTGAACCAGGAAGTACTATGAAGATATTTTCATACATGGCAGCAATGGAAAATGATGTATATAATGGACAAGAAAAGTATAAATCCGGAATTTTCGTAGCAAAAGATGGAACAGAAATAGGTGACTGGAAAAGAGCAGGTTGGGGTTATATAACCTATGATGCAGGTTTTGCATTATCAAGTAATGTTGCAGTAATGAATCTAATTGATAAATATATGACTGCTGAACAATTAAAAAGCTACTATAAGAAATTAGGATTTGGAAGCAAAACAGGTATAGAACTTCCAAATGAACAACCAGGAAAAATTGATTTTAAATATCAAACAGAAATTTTAAATGCTGGATTTGGACAAGGTATTACAACAACACCAGTTCAAAATATTAAGGCATTAACATCAATTTCAAATAATGGAATCTTATTAAAACCATATATAATTGATAAAATTGTAGATCATAACACTGGAGAAGTTATCTATCAAGGCCAAAAAACAGAACTTGATCGCGTTGCAAGTTTAAAAACAGTTACAAAAATAAAAGAACTAATGAGAAGTGTAATCACTGGAACTTCTTCAACTTCAACTGGATATTACTATTATATGGATGGCTATGACTTTATTGCTAAAACAGGAACAGCACAGGTTGCTAATGAAAATGGCAAAGGTTATTCCAATAGCTTAGTAGTTAGAGGACTAGCTGGAATGTTTCCTGGAGAAAATCCACAAGTGCTTCTTTACATGGCTATAAAAAGTGAAAACTGCGCAACATCAAATGTAGAAGCATTTGTAAAAAGTATGGTTAAAAATACTAGTAAATATCTTGAAATATATGATGAAGCCAAAGAAAACACTACAAAATTACAAAACATAGTAATGGATTCATATATTAATAAAAATGTTAGTAGTGTTCAATCAACTTTAAAAAGCAATCAAATTGACGTCGTAATAATTGGCAATGGTGATAAAGTAATTAATCAATATCCAAAAGAAGGAGAAAAAGTTAATAAAATAGATAAAGTATTCTTGCTTACTAATGGAAACGAAATAAAGATGCCAAACATAATCGGATATAGCATTAGAGATTTTTATAATTTAATGGAATTGATAAAAATACCATATACAAAAGATGGTGTAGGCTATATTATTAGTCAAAGTATACCTGCTGATACTATAATTAATAAAGAAATGAATCTAGATGTTAAATTTGAAGCAAAATATTAAAAAGAAAAAGTTAGGGTAACCTAACTTTTTATATTGCTCTATAAGTATCTTTATACTTATATGGATTTTTTGGATCTATTTTATCAATAAATAAAATACCATTTAAATGATCAATTTCATGTTGAAATACCACAGCAAGTTCTTCTCTTGCTCTTATTGATATTTTATTACCATCAACGTCATATCCTTCAACTGTAACTCTAGCACTTCTTGGAACTATTCCAAATGTCTCACGATTAATACTTAAACATCCTTCGCCATCTTCAACATATATTTTTTCTGCAGATTCACTCACTATTTTTGGATTTATTACAACATAAGTTTCAAATTTACCTTCTTCATATTCGTGAACAATAGTAATATATCTTTTTAATACACCAATTTGAACTGCTGACATTCCCATACCCGGTCTAAGACTATATTTTGCTGCTATATCATCAATTTGGCTATTAGTTAAATATTCAACCATTAACCTAATATTTTCTTTATCTTCATCTGATAATGGAAATTCAACTTCTTTACTTTTTTTTCTTAATATTTTATCTTTTTCATCAATGATATCTTTTGTTAATAGCATAATACACCTCTTACTGGGTATATTTTAACACGAAAACATAATTTTTTAAAGTTTTTTTATCTATCTATTAGATCTAGAACCAATAACTATTACTAATAAAATAAATAAAACTAATATAATTGCATAATTGTTATTACTTCCATAGTTGCAATAATACATTGGATAAGGTTGGTAATTTGATCCACAGCAGCTTCCACCACCATAATAATACATGTTCATACCTCCATTCTAATATAGTTTATTAATTAAAATAAAAAGTGCTACTATAATAGTCTATAGGTAAATAGTCACTAATGTGTTATAATACTAATGACTAAAGAGTGGTGAATACAAATGGACAACTATATTATTGGAAATGTAAGAAAAATAATATATAGAAGCGAAACAGGATATGTAGTTGGAATATTTAAAGTAAAAGAAACTACAGATTCATTTAATTTCTTAAAGGATGAATCAATTTCTTTTACTGGATACTTTCACGAAATAGACATAGATGATAGCTTTAAGTTTAGAGGTAATATTGTAAACCATCCTAAATATGGAGAACAGTTTAATGTAGAATTTTATGAAAAGGTAATGCCTGAAGAAAAAGATTCGATAATTGAATTTTTATCAAGTGGAACTTTCAAGGGAATAGGAGAAAAGACTGCAACCAAAATAGTTAATGTATTAGGTGATAATGCACTACAAATAATATTAGATAATCCAGAAAACTTAATTTTAATTCCAGGAATTACACAAAAACAAATAGATGTATTACACAATACATTAATTGAGTATTCTAATAGCTATAGTGTCATTTTGAAATTAAATGATCTTGGTTTTATTTCACGTGATTCTATGAGTATTTATAATAAATATAAAGCAAATACTTTAAATGTAATAGATGACAATGTATACAAATTAATAGAAGATGTAAAAGATATAACATTTAAAAAAGCAGATTCAGTAGCACTAAAAATGGGTTATACAAGAGAAGATAAAAGAAGAATATGCTCAGCAATAATATCTACAATGGAAGAGCTATGTAATACTCTTAGCCATTGTTATTTGAATATTCAAAATATATACAAATACACAACAATAACTCTTGGCAATAACATAAGTGAAGAGTTATTTATTGAATGTATAAATTCACTAATTCTTGATTTAAAAGTAATTAAATTAGAAGAAAAGTATTATTTAAGAAGTATGTGGGATGCAGAAGAAAACATTACTAATAGAATTACTTATTTAAGTAATAAAAAAGATTTAAAAAGTACTAATGTAGATGAATATATAAAAGAGTTAGAAAATAATAAGAAAATAACATATAATGAAGAACAAAAGAATGCTATTAAAAATTCTTTAATAAAAAACTTTTTAATAATTACAGGAGGTCCTGGAACAGGAAAAACAACAATAGTTTCTTCAATAATTGATCTTTATAAAAAAATTAATGATATTTCTTATGAAAAACTAATTGAAGAAGTAGTAGTACTAGCACCTACAGGAAGAGCAAGTAAAAGACTAACTGAAAAAAGTTTATTTCCAGCTTCAACAATCCATAGTTTTCTAAAATGGAACAAAGAAATGGATAAATTTGCTATTAATGAATATAACAAAAGTGATGCAAAATTAGTAATAATTGATGAAGCAAGTATGATTGATGTTATGCTGTTTAGTAGTCTTTTAAAAGGACTTAGAAGTGACACTAGAATAGTTATGGTTGGAGATTATGATCAGCTTCCAAGTGTGGGACCGGGACAATTGTTGAAAGATTTAATCGAATCTAATGTCTTAAATGTTATCGCATTAAAAGAATTATACCGACAAGGAGAGGATTCATCTATTATTACACTTGCCCACAGTATTAATAATGGTGAGGTTGATGAATCAATATTTAATGAATCAGATGATTTAAAATTTATTAAAACAGTTAACATTGAAGAGCCATTAAAAGAAATTGCAGAAAAGTATAAAAATGCTTCTTATGCAGATTTTCAAGTTTTAATTCCAATGTATAAAGGAATTAATGGAATAGATAATATAAATAAAATACTTCAATCTATATTTAATCCAAAATCTAAAAATAAAAATGAAATAATAATTGGAGATACAATCTATAGAGAAAATGATAAAGTGTTACAATTAGTTAATATGCCTGAAGAAAGAATCTATAATGGAGATATAGGAACTATTTCAAGAATAGATAATAAAGAAATTGTTATAGACTTTGATACAAGTCAAGTATCATTTACCAAAAGTAATTTTAATAAGTTTAAACTAGGATATGCAATAAGTATTCATAAAAGTCAAGGCTCTGAGTTTGATACAGTCGTAATTCCTGTAGTCAAGTCATATAATAAAATGTTGTATAGAAAACTTTATTATACTGCAATAACTAGATCAAAGAAAAAATTAATCATGATAGGGGATATTGATGCCTTAAAGATTTCAGCAGCAAATAATAATCAAGATGTAAGAATGACTTCAATAAAAGAAAAATTAATAAAAAAAATGAGTATATAAACTTATAAATAACAAATAATAATAATGTATCTAGATATATCATATTTTATTGAGGTGGTAGTTACGAATTGTATGTGGAAAGTACTAGCAGTAACTAGTATAGGATTAGGAGCACTAGTTCTATATAAGATGAAAAATCCTAATTGTATTCAAGATATGAAGAATACAATAGATAATGTTACTGACAATGCTAGTAAAAAAATGAAAAATATGATGGAATAGTCAAGTATTATACTTGACTTTTTCCTTTTTGTAATAATTCTAAAACTTTGAAATATATTTTTTAGGAGGATAATTTGAAAAATAAAGAATCTGAAAATGTTAATTATATATTACTAAATAGCTTCATTAAAATTTCAAAAAAATGTGTTGATGTATTATTTATATTATTAATAGTATCTTTATTATTTATTATAGGAAAATTATTAATTGATTGGAAAATTTTAAAAAATATTATTAATATTATAAATACTATTAGTCCTATATTTATAGGTTTTATAATAGCGTGGCTATTAAATCCAATTGTATGTTATCTAGAGAAAAAAGGCATTAAAAGAAATTTATCTACTTTTATAACTTTTTTTGTATTTGTATTAACATTAATTATTTTTTTCTTTTTATTAATACCAGAAATAATTAAACAAGTACAAGATGCAATTAAATTAATACCAAACATATTAAATAGTTTTAATAATTCATTAGATAATTTATTTAGTAGATTATCTAAAATATATGATTATGATTTTAAAAATATAAAAGATAGTATTAATACAACAAGTTCAACATATCTTAAAGAAATAACTGAAAATTTACCAAAACTTGTTATTAATATTTCTTCAAATATAATATCTAAAGGATTAAAAATAGTTATAGGATTAATAATTTCTTTTTATATGCTTATTGACTTTAAAAATATAAGAGTAAATACATTAAAACTTTTACCAAAAAGAATTAACAAATTATATAATGATTTAACATTAAAAATTGATAAGACTTTAAAATCATATGTATTAGGTACAATAGTAGTAACAATAACTCTTTTTATATTTCAATCTTTAGGATTCTTAATTGCTGGATTAAAAGCACCATTAGTATTTGGAATTATATGTGCAGTAACAAATATCATACCTTATATTGGACCATATATAGGTGGAATACCAGCAGTACTAGTAGGATTCACAATGAGTCCTTTAGTAGGAGTTTTAACACTTATTTCAGTAATAGTATCTCAACTAATTGAAAGTTATATATTAACTCCAGTAATTTTAAGTAAAACAATGAAACTTCATCCAATTACAATAATTATAGGATTACTTTTATTTAATTATTATTTTGGAGTATTAGGACTAATCATATCAACTCCAATAATATCTTGCATTAAAATAGTATTAAGATATATCAATGAAAAATATAACATTATAGAAATAAGTTAGAATTTGTCGATTTAAATAGATTGACTTGTCTATATTAAAAAAATATAATATATTTATGTTTAATATCCAAATAGGACAAGAAAGAAGTGAGCTAATGTATAAATTATTTATCTTATTTATGATTTATTCATTCACTGGTTGGTTAATGGAAGTAATATTTAAATTAGTTCAAAATAAAAGACTAGTAAATAGAGGCTTTTTGGTTGGGCCAATTTGTCCTATATATGGTGTATGTGGATCAATGATTTATTTAATATTTTCTAATATTGAATATAATATATTTATGATTTTTTTCCTTTCTATTGCATTGTGTGCAGTAATAGAATATTTTGTAAGTTGGCTACTAGAATACCTATTTGATGCAAGATGGTGGGACTATTCTCATAAAAAATTTAATATAAATGGAAGAATATGCTTAAGGAATTTACTGTTTTTTGGGTTGCTAGGTTGTCTTGCTGTTTACTATATTAATCCGTTTCTTATTTCAATAATAAATGAAATAGATATACAGGTTTTAAAGATTATATCAATTATATTATTTGTTTTATTTGTAATTGATATCATCATTTCAGTAAAATTAATTAATAGTTTAAAAGATGTATTATATACATTAAAGAAAGATGCAACAGAAGAAATATCAAAAAAAATAAGAAGAATACTAGTAGACAAAAGTATATATTTTAGAAGAGTAATAATAGCATATCCAAACTTTAAATTCTCTTTAAAAAAGATAAAAGATAAAATTAAAAGAAAAAAATAAAGATATTCTATAATCATCTTTGAATGATTAATATAAAAATAATATTATTATGTTTGCAAATTCAACATTAATAAAATAATAAGATTTTTAAATAAAGTGATTCATATCACTTTTTTTATTGAAATCTTATATATAAAATAATATAATAAAATGTACAAGATGGAGGTTTTATGGTTACTAATAATGAATTAAATAATATAACAAATATAGATGAACATGTAGATTTAATCAATTCTTTTTTTATTTTAAATGATATGGAAAAAATTAATGATACTTTAAATATAAATGATAAAGAGTTTAAAATAGTTAAAAACAATAATCATTTAGTCATAAAGTGTTCTGATGGTAGAGTAATGAACTTAAATATAGATTTTAAAGAACATGATGGAGAAAATCATGGTAATCCACTTTCTAAAATAGTAATAGAGTATCCTTTTGATGATTACAAAATTAGTTTAATTTCATATATTAATACAAGAAAAAAAGCATTAGGAGATTTAGATAGTGAATATCTTTCCAAAGAAGAATTTTTATGTAATTCATCTTTTGCAATCCAAAAAAAAGATACTGAACATAAATTAATTGTAAAAGACATCAAAGATGGAAAAGTATATAGGGGAATAGATTCATTAGATATTTTCTATTATGTAGAACCAAAAACAGTATTTATAGGAGAAGACTTATTCTACGACAGAATAAGAATGAATAAAGAAGGAAATGAAATAACAGAGATTAAAGGGAAAAAAGTACCTAACTATAATCTATTAAAAAGCTTTAATGCAGAAGAAGAATTACTAAAGATAAATGATGTTATAGATTCAACTGATTTTAACTCAATAACTATAGGACTTTTTGATGAATTAAAAAATAAAGTAAATGAAAAGCAAAACTTTATTAATAATTTATTCAGATTAACAGATATTTATAAAGTAAAAGTATCGAATATATTAGACTTAAGTGAAAAGTTTATTCTAGGAACAAAAGAAAAAATATTTAATTCCGAAGAGTTAAAAGAAGTAATAGATTATATAAATAATTATTCTAAAAATAATAGTAATACTAAAAGAAAAATATATAAAAAATATCATTGATTATTTAAATATATTTTGTTAGAATATCATTGTATTAATATTTATAGATGTTGATTGAAGAAAAGTACTGATATAATTGTTTAAAGAGAGATCTTGGTGGTGTAAAAGATTAACTAAGTATTAGGAAAGCTACTTCATGAGTCTATCGGTTAAAACCGTTATATCAATTAAGACCAAATTAGGATGGTACCGTGATTATTCACTCCTATAGTTTGGTCTTTTTATTTTAAGGAGGAAATTATGAATTATAAAATAGCTATTGATGGACCTAGTGGAACTGGTAAGAGTACAGCTGCAAAAAGGCTGGCTAAAAGACTATCTTTTATATACATTGATACTGGAGCAATGTATAGAGCAATCGGACTTTTTTGTTTTAGAAATAACATTGATATAAATAAAGAAGAAGAGGTAGTTAAGCATTTAGCTGAAATAGATATTGATATTTTCTATAACAATGGAACTCAAGAAATAAAACTTAACGGAGAAAATGTTAGTAGTGAAATTAGACAAAATGAAATATCACATTATGCTTCAGTTGTAAGTACTTATAAAGATGTTAGAGAAAAATTAGTAGCTATTCAAAGAAGTCTTGCTATTAAAAACTCAGTTATTATGGATGGAAGAGATATAGGAACAGTAGTACTTCCTGATGCGGATTTAAAAATATATTTAGTGGCATCATCTAAAGTTAGAGCAGAAAGAAGATATAAAGAGTTAAAAGATAAAGGGCAAGATATATCTTTAAAAGAAATAGAAAAAGAACTAAATGAAAGAGACAAAAGAGATATGAATCGTGAAAATAGTCCATTAAAAAAAGCAAAAGATGCGATAGAAGTTGATTCATCAAATTTAAATGAACAAGAAGTAGAAGACAAATTATATGAATTATTCATAAAGAAAGTAGGGATATAGATGAAATATTTAAAAAGTACAGAAATAAGAAAAATGTGGTTAGATTTCTTTGTAAGTAAAGGACATCAAATAATTGAAAGTGCACCATTAATTCCTGAAGGAGATGACTCATTGTTTTTTGTAAATGCAGGAGTTACACCTTTAAAGAAATATTTTGATGGTACTATAGTTCCAGAAAATAAAAGATTAACCAGTATACAAAAATGTATTAGAACAAATGACATAGAGAATGTAGGAGTTACTAAAACTCATCAAACATTTTTTGAAATGATGGGTAATTTCTCAGTAGGAGATTATTTCAAAGAAGAAGCACTTGACTTTGCATTTGAATTCTTAACAAGTGTTGATTGGTGTGACATTCCAGTAGATAGATTATACTGTACAATATATATGACTGATGAAGCTGCATATAATAAATGGATTAGTCTAGGAATGAGCCCAGATCATATAATTAGACTTCCAGGAAACTTTTGGGAAATTGGAAGCGGACCATGTGGACCAGATTCAGAAATATTCTTTGATAGAGGAGAAGCATATGATCCAAATGGAGATGCTTTAGAAAAATTTAAAAAAGATGAAGATCAAGGTAGATATGTAGAAATATGGAATAACGTATTCAGTCAGTATAATTCAGAACCTGGAGTTGATAGAAGCTTATACAAAGAATTACCACATAAAAACATTGATACAGGAGCAGGACTTGAAAGATGGTGTTGTATATTTCAAAATGTAGATTCAAATTTTGATACTGACTTGTTTGTACCATTAATAAAACAAATAGAAGAAATATCTGGAGTTAAATATGATGGATCAAAACATTTTAAAATAATTGCAGATCACATAAGAGCAATTACAATGGCACTTTCTGATGGAGCAATATTTGAAAACAATAATAGAGGATATGTTTTAAGAAGATTATTAAGAAGAAGCGTTAAAAGTGGAAGAAAACTAGGAATAAATGAACCATTTATGTATCGTTTAGTAGATACAGTAGTAGATATAATGCAAGAAAGCTATCCTAAATTAAATGAAACAAAATCATTTGTTAAAGGATTAGTTTTAGAAGAAGAAAAACTATTCCATGACACTTTAAGAGCAGGTGAAAGAAAGCTACTTGATTTAATTAAGGAAAGTCACGATGGAAAAATAAGTGGATATGATGCCTTTAAACTATATGATACATATGGATTTCCATTTGAATTAACAGAAGAATATTTAGCTGATGAAAATATGACTGTTGATAAAGAAGAATTTGACAAATATATGGAAGAAAGTAAAAAATTAGCTAAGGAAAGTAGAAAACAAGAAGCTAATATGAATATTCAAAATGAAGATTTATTAAAGTTCTTATCTCCAAGTGATTTCTTATACGATACTTATGAATTAAAAGATTCTTTAGTAATTGGATTATTTAAAGATGGTCATAGTGTTGAAGAACTTGATACTGATGGATATGTTATATTTGATAGAACTTGTTTCTATGCAGAAAGTGGAGGACAAGTTGCAGATATTGGTGCTATAAAAAATAAACACTTCAAAGCAAAAGTAGTTGATGTAAAGAAAGCACCAAATGGACAACATATGCATAAACTAGAAATACTTGAAGGAAAAATAAAAATTGGCGATAAATGCGAATTAAAAATAATAAAAGATAAGAGATTAAAAACTCAAGCTAACCATAGTACAATTCATATTGTTCAAAAAATTCTACAAGATACACTTTCTAATTCTATTCATCAAGCAGGAAGTTATGTAGATCAAGATAGATTAAGATTTGATTTTACTTATGTTGGTAAAATAAGTGAAGAAGATATCTTTACAATTGAAGACAAAGTAAATGAATTTATAAAGAAACATATAAAAAGTGAAATATCTAATATGTCATTAGAAGAAGCAAAAAAACTAGGAGCAATGGCACTATTTACAGATAAATATAAGGATATTGTAAGAGTAGTAAAAATAGGTGACTCTATTGAATTATGTGGTGGAACTCATATTAAAAGTACAGATGAAATAGAAAGGTTTGCTATATTAAAAGTTGAATCAAAAGGAAGTAACTTATATAGACTAGAAGGATGTACTAATGATATGGTACCAGTATTAATAAGTGAAGCAGTAGCAAAATATGTTGATGAGATAAAAGTATTATTATCAAAAGCTCAAAATATATTAGATAAAGCTAAGCAAGAAGGAATTAACTTGGAGTTTAATGTACATCTAGATCAAAATGGGTTATCAAGTTATAGAGATATAGTTTATAACAAAAATCAACTTGAATATATTCAAAACGAAGTAAGAGATCTTGAAAAGAAATATAATGATGCTAGAGCAAGTTTAACAACTAATGATTTAGATAAATACTTAGAAAACAAAAAAACTATTTCTAACGTTGATACAATAGTTATGGAAGTTAAAGATATTGAAATGAATGATTTAAAAACTATTGTAGATGAATTAATGAATAGACTAGAAAAAGGGGTAGTATTCTTTGCAAATGTTAGAGATAAGAGTGTAAATTATATTTGTAAATGTAATGATGTTAATTCTAAAGCAGGACTACTTGTAAAAAAAGCAGCAGAGATGTCTTTAGGAAAAGGTGGAGGAAGTTCTACTTTTGCTCAAGGTGGAGCATCCAATGTTAAAAATATAAATAAAATTCTAGAAGCTATAGAAAAAGATATTGAAGAAAATAATAAATAATTATATATAGGGGGATTTATGGGGGATAATAAAGAAGAATTAAAAGTATATAGTAAAGATGAAATAAAACAGTATTTAAATATAATTGGATATGACGAAGAAGACTTAAAAAAAGTTAGAATAAAAGCATGTAAAAGCTTAAAACTTGAGTTTCTTCATGATTTATATAGTATTATTGAAGCTGAGAAAATATTACCACCTAGTTCAAAAAAACTTAGTATAAATTATGAATTATTGATGTCAAAAATAAATGATGACTTTGTATATCCAGAAGAAGAGGAAAGAGAAAAATTATACAATGCTTCTTTAGAAATAATTAAAAATGCCTCTCTTCTTCAAGTATCAAATGATGATAAAGATACATATACAATTTTTGAAAGAACAAATAACGTTTTAAATATAACTTTACAGGGATTAATTTTCTCTGATAACATTATAAAATTAAATTTAGTTTTAAAAAATTTACCACCAAAGTTACTTCTTGAGAGAGGAAGAGAAGAAGAAAATGAAAATATTAGAAAGTTATATGGATTAATAGCACTTTCAAAATTTGATAATGTAGAATCTGATGATGATATATTTAATATGTTTGATACAATTGATGAAGAAAAGTTATATGATAAAGTTTCTTTATTAGCAATGAGAAATGAGCCTTTTACAAAAAACAATTATAGCGAAAGTCAAACTAGTAAGAAATTATCACTTAGAAGACCAACATTAAAAGAATTAAAAGATTGTGGAGATTACATAAAAATGTAATCTTTTTTAATCCCATAATTTTACATTTTTTAGTTGAATTTATTACAAACTATTACTGTATTTTATTAAAGTAGAAAAATATTTTTTCTAGTTGTATAATATTAGTAGGTGATTGTATGTACACAATATGTATAGTTGAAGATGAAAAAAGTTTATCTGATTTAATAAAAATGTATTTAGAAAAAGAAGGATATACTGTAATTCAGCTATTTAATGGACATGATGCTATTGAATACGTAAAAGAAAAATGTCATTTATGGATTTTAGATATAATGTTAGGTGATGATATTTCTGGATATGATATTATTAAAAAAATAAGAGAAAAAGATAAAAACATTCCTGTAATATTTACATCGGCAAGAGATCAAGATATAGATAAAATAATTGGACTTGAAATGGGTAGTGATGATTATTTAGCAAAGCCATTTTCAACAAAAGAATTAGTTCTTAGAGTTAATAGATTAATAAATAGAATCTATGGAGAAAAAGAGCCAGAAAAACAGCTTTATTATGAAAATTACATTATAGATTTAAATAAAAGAATTGTAAAAGAAAATGATAAAGAAATAAAACTAACTACTTTAGAGTTTGATATTTTAGTAATGTTTTTAAATAATAAAAATATTACATTTTCAAGAGAAGAAATACTAAAGAAAATATGGGGAGAAGACTATTTTGGTAGCGATAGAGCAGTAGATGATTTAATAAGAAGACTAAGGAAAAAAATGACAAAACTAAACATTTCAACAATATATGGTTATGGGTATAGATTATCATGAAATACATAGAAAACAAATTAGGAAGACAATTATTATTAATTTTAATAATAGTATTTGATATCATCTTAGTAACAGTACTTTTCTTTTTACCGCAAATGTTAAGACCAATTTATGAAACAGGGATATATAATTCGTTAAAAAGCCCTATAGAATTAATTGATAAAGACCTAGAATCAACTTCTAATAATAAAGAAGTAGCATATATATATGTAACAAATGATAATGTTTATACAAGTAAAAACTACGATAAAATAGTAGGAATTGATAGAAAAGAAGTATTTAATTTATTAAATAGAGAATTTGGTAATTTTAAATATAAGAAAAAAACATATTATTATTATACTTCAAAAACAGATACAGAATTTAGAGTAGCTATTGCTAATGAAACATATTTAAGTAAAGTAAAAAATGATTTTATGGTTTCAGTTATAACAATCTTTTTAATATCTTTTGCAGTAATATCTTTAATTACATTTGTTTGGAGTTCAATTGTAGTAAAGAAAATAGTAAAACTTAAGATGAAAATTGATAATATAGATAATGATAATTTTAATCACAATATTGTTTTTAAATCTGATGATGAAATAAAATCTTTAGCATCATCAATAGAAGATATGAGGTTATCTCTAAAAGAGCAAGAAGAGTATAAAAACAGTATGTATCAGAATATTTCCCATGACTTTAAGACTCCATTAACTGTGATTAAATCATATGTTGAAGCAGTAGAAGATGGAGTAGAAGATAAAGATAAGGCATTAACTGTAATAAAAGAACAAACAGATAAACTAGAAAAAAAAGTATATTCACTTTTATATTTAAATAAGCTAGAATACTTAAAAGAAAGAAAACAAGATAAATATGAAACAATAAATATTAGTGAAGTAATAAAATCATCAATAGAAAAATTTAAACATTATAGAGAAGATGTTAAAATTACAACTTCATTAGATAATAGTAAGTTTACAGGTACTTTTGATTTATGGGAAACAATTATTGATAATATATTAAATAATTTTGTAAGATATGCAAATAAAGAAATAAAAATAACAGTTAAAAAAAATAAAATTATTTTATACAATGATGGACCAAATATAGATGATAATTTAAAAGAAGATGTTTTTAATCCATTTAAAAAAGGAATAAAAGGACAATTTGGACTTGGACTTTCTATTGTAAAAAAAACATTGATACTTTTAAATTATGATATATCAATTGAAAACAATAAAAAAGGAGTCTCATTTATAATAAAGAAACGATGAAAATCTTTTCTTTTTTTTGTACCATGATATAATATACGACAAGTTGGAGTGATCATAGTGAAAAAGAACACAATTGCATTAAATAAAGATGAATATAGCTTTATAGAAACTGGAGAAAAAATAAAGGTTGGACAAGAAGAAATAAGTATCAATTTATTAAGAACTCTAATAAAAGATGATTATTTTGATGAATTTAAATGTATATTAAAAAATGAAGTTCCCGCATTAATAATTAAACAAAAGGAAATAGATAATAAAAAGAAAAAATATAAAATATCATCACTATCAAGAGCATATGAAAATATATTAATAGATAGCGATACTACAGACAAAGACTTCGATAGAATATTATCAATTAGAGATCTTACAAGCTTTGATAGATTTATTGATAGGTATAAAGAAAGAGTATTCTACTTAAGAATAGATAATGTAGAATATAAAATAAAAGCAAATAAAATAATTAGATTTTTACTTTTAGATAATGAATATTACAAATTATTTATGAATAGTAATTTTTATGATGAAATACCTATTGATGATTTTTTATATTCCGTAAAAAGACTATTTATTGATATGTCACTAGATAATAAGTATGTATTTCCTCAACATGTTAAGTATAAAATAAATGATATAACAAAAAATAAAAGAGTGGACATACAAGCAAAAAACTCGTATTTAGAAACAAAAGATAAATGGATGGATCAAGCATTTATTAATAATGACTTTGAAAAAGAAATATTAACAATTATACCAAAAAGTTTATCAGATATTGAAAAAGCAATTATACTATATGTTATTCTTTGTCAAAAGCTAACATATGATCATTTATCGATGTCACAACAAGAAAAGCAAACAGAATATCACTCAAATATACAAAATTTAATAAACATTAGTTCACATAATAATAAAATAGTATGCTATGAATTTAATACACTATATGGATATTTTTTAAATAAATTAGGAATTAACCATATATCAATATGTAATGAGTTATTTTATGCTACACATTCTACTTTGGAATATAGAGTAGGTAAGTTTATAATTTCAGCTGATTCAGTTACATCAATATTAAATGGAGACTTAGTAAGAAGTAAGATAGGATATGAATTAAATGGCTTAAAATGTATAAATAAAAACATAGAGACAAGAAAAGAATTTGATTCAATCTTAAAAAACACATATGATTTTATAAAAAAAGAAAAAATAGATATTGATTTCTTAAAAGATGAAAATATCACACAAGAAGAAAAATTAAAAACAATAATAAGTATCATCAATTTAAAAGAATTATCGATTTCTGATAAATTAGGATATATTTACATTTTAAAAGAAAACATTTTAGGTGATAGTGATATAACAGATAATCATTATATAATTGTAAATTCAATAGAAGATAGTGATAATCCTTTAAGATGCATATTTTCTTTAAAAACTTCTGATGACTATAAATATTATTATTACAATCCAAAAGAAAAAGAAGTAAAAGAGTTATCAAAAGAAAACCTTAATCTTTTATTTAACTCAGGAGTTCTAAAGTATTTACCAGATAGTTATTTAAGAATACCTGGGATAATTATTAATAAAGAACAAGATGAAAGTGAACATATTAAACAACTAAGATACATAAAAAAATAAATCACAATTTTAATAAATAAAAACACTTGAAACATTACTTCATTTGTGTTATTATTAATTTACGTGATTTATGGCGAGGTAGCTCAGCTGGCTAGAGCGTCCGGTTCATACCCGGAAGGTCGAGGGTTCGATCCCCCCTCTCGCCACCATTTGTAATATACTCTAACAGATGTTAGAGTTTTTTTGTACTATAAATAATTAGAAAATAGTAATCTTCCGATATAATTAAAATTTGAAAATTTATGATATAATAGATACAGAAGTGGTAAAAATGAAAATAAAAAGATTTAATCTTAATACTGATTTAATGAAACTAGAGAGTTATTTAAGAAATCAATATTTAGAAAATAAAAATATGACTTCTTGGCTACCTGAGAGATTACACGATTTAATATATAGAATGGATACACAATATACTGATGAAGGTAATCATAAGTCTAGCGATTATATATTTATTTGGGAAGATAACGAGGAAATTGTTGGTTGTATTCTTCCAGATGGTGACGCAATTTATATTAGTGTTAAGAAAGGTTATGAAGATTTATACAAATCAATAGTTAGTTATGCAGAAGAAAATTGCAAACCATTATTTAAAAAAGAAGATGATGGTTCAATTGATTTTTTAGTAATTGCAAATGATAGTTTAAAATATAGAAAAGAATTTTTAGAACAAAATGGATATACTAGACAGCAAGAAGAAGACTATGATAATTATGTATATCCACGGAAAGCAAATGTATCTATTAATTTGCCAGTAGGATATAAATTAGTTTATGGTGATGAATATACTAATGAAGAAAATAAATGGTCTGCATGTAATTTAGGTTTTCATCCAGACTTAGAAGATCCTAATTATAGAAATGATATGGGTGCATATAATTATAGAAAAAAATCTTCTATGTATAAAAATAGTTTTGAGTGTTTGATAATAGATGAAAATTCAGAAGAACAAAATGATGTTTGTTCATATTGCTTTGTTTATGTAGATAAGGATTCAAAAACTGCTTTTATAGAACCTGCAAGCACACGAGAAAAATATAGACATAAAGGTATTGGTACTGCTATGATGCATGGAGTTATATTAAAGTGTAAAGAATTAGGTGTTGAAAAATGCTATGTTAATTCTTATGATTGGCGAAGAAAATTTTATAATGCATCAGGATTTACTACCGAAGATACAATAGGGTATTATCATAAGAAAATATAATATTGTTTTGCTCGGAATATTAAGATATATAGAACGGATGAGAATTCGTTCTTTTATGTTATAATAATCATGTGTTGGTGATGTCAATGGAATTTGTAAAAGCTAAAACTATACTATCAAAGGTTAAATACGGAAATGACTGGTATGGTGTAGATTATAATATGAACCTATATAGAGGTTGTTCTCATGGTTGTAT
Source organism: uncultured Clostridium sp. (assembly GCA_946541575.1). GTDB lineage: Bacteria > Bacillota_I > Bacilli_A > RF39 > UBA660 > RUG13868. Next base: position 20,644 of record CAMNJQ010000017.1, read on the forward strand.
TTATTGTGATAGTAGAAGTAATTGCTATCATATAGATAATTTCGATATTCCTAAAGGAAAAGAAAATGCTCTTGAAATATTAGAAAGTGAATTATCTAAAAAGAAAGAAAAAGGTGTTATAGGTATTGGATCTATGTCTGATACTTATAATCCGAATGAGTTACAATATGAGCAAACAAGAGGAGCATTAAAACTTATATCAAAACATAACTTTGGAGTTTCTATTGATACAAAGAGTGATTTGATTTTAAGAGATTTAGATTTACTTAAAGAAATCAATTCAAAGAATAATGTAATAATTAAATTTACAATAACAACTCCTGATGATGAATTATCTAAAATAATTGAACCTCATGTCTGTGTATCATCTAAAAGATTTGAAGCAATAAAGATATTATCTGATAATGGTATATTTGCAGGAATAATGATGAATCCAGTTCTACCGTTTATTACTGATAATGATAAAGATATTAAAAAATTAGTTCAAATGGCTTATGAAAGTGGAGCAAAGTTTATTCATACATATATGGGAATGACTTTAAGAGAAAATCAAAGAGATTATTATTATGAAAAATTAAATAAACATTTTAAAGGTTTAAAAGAAAAATATATCAAATATTATGGAGAAAAATATAATTGTGCTGTTCCTAACTATAAATCATTATATAAAGTGTTTACTAATGAATGTGATAAGTATGGAATACTTTATAATATGAAAGA
>CAMNJQ010000018.1 GCA_946541575.1 uncultured Clostridium sp.
TCTAAGACACTTCTTTCATTAAAATCAGTTGTTGATACAAAACCTTTTGGTTTATTTAAAACTAAATATATATGATCTCTAGTATCTATTTTAATACCATCAATTGTTATAGATACATTATCTTCATACTTATCTTCTGGATGTTTAACTATTTCTTCATTTACGAATACTTTACCTTTAGATATTAACTTTCTAATTTCTTTTCTACTATAATCTGTTTTTTCTGAAATAATACGATCTATTCTTTTCATAATTACACCTATCTATTTTCTTTAAAACATTTATATACTAATTCTTCGATATTAATATTTATATTCTTATCAGCTTTGTTAGATATTAAAGTTAAGTATTCAATATTTCCATCTCCACCTCTTATTGGTGAAGATGTAATGTTTTTTACAAAGAATCCTTTTTGATTAAAATAATCAATCATATCTTTTATTATATCTATATGTATTTGTTTATTTAAAATAACACCTTTATATTTATCTGCTATTTCTTTTCCACATTCAAATTGAGGCTTAATTAAACATACCATATCAATACTAACATTTTCTGATGCAATTTTATCAATTATTCTTTTTAAGGAAATAAATGATACATCACATACTGCGATATCTATTTCTTTAAAATAGTTACTTTCAAATTCTTTAAAATTATTTTGTTCATGAAGGTCTATTTTAGAATTGTTTCTTAAAGTCTCATGCATTAGATTAGTTCCAACATCTACTGCTATGATTTTAGATGCTCCATGTTGAAGCGCACAATCAGTAAATCCTCCAGTTGATGAACCTATATCCATAACAGTTTTATTAGTCATATCAATATTAAACTCATTTATTGCTTTTTCAAGTTTTAAGCCACCACGAGAGACATATTTAAGTTTATCATTTTCTTTAATTTCAATTATATCTGTTTCTTTTACTATATAATTTGCTTTATTAATTGTTTTACCATTAACTAAAATGAATCCTTCTTTTATAAGTTCTTGAGCTTTTGATCTAGATGGTACTAGACTCTTTTCAACTAATTCTTTATCAAGTCTCATAATAAACCTCCACTTAAATAAACTGTTTTTGATTATAACATATTACATAATAATTATAGCAATCAATAATTTATTTTTTTAGTAGTTTTTTTATGTTATTACAATTTTCTTCGACTTTTAAAGATTCATTTATAGAGAAAATACAACTATTAGGAAATAACTCATTTAATGGAAGTTTATATTCATTTGATTTAAATTCATTATTAATTATTTCAAATTGATATAACTTAGTTAAATCTATAACTATATCAAATTTTATATCTTTATAATATTCTAAAGATTTATTTAATGATTCTAATGTAGCATAATTTTTTACATCTACTTTACTTGAAGAACTATCATACTTAAATGAATTATCTATGATACCTACCTTAGTATTTAACATAGAAATAAAATAATTATAATAGTCCTCAACTTTTAAATCATATTGATTAGATATATATGTAGAATCATTTAAATATTCTTTATTAGTACCTGCGATAATAAGTATATATTTTTCTTGTTTTCTTTTTTCTTTATTAATAGTCATATTATCTATATTTAATTTAGAAAATTCTTCTACTAGATCTACTTCATCTTCATCATTATATTTTTCTAATATTCCTAAAATATAAGTATATACTTGTTCTTTTGTATATCCATTCTTAACTGTATAACCATAATCGTCTTCATCTTTTTGATATTTAGAAACAAATGTCACAGTATGTTTATTCCTGTTATCTGATTCTTTAAAAGATATAACATTATCTGAATCTGTTCTGTGACCACAAAAGATGCATTTGTAAGAACTTGTAAAAGTTCCGTAATATTCAAGTCTAACTGAATGATCACATTGAATTCTTTTTATATTCTCTTTTGCTTTATTACTTTCTTCTAGCGATTCTTTTATTTCAGTTTTTAGTATATCAAAGTATTGATTTAAATCAGGTATATTTGGAAACCACTCATCTTCACTTCTTCTAAATGGAAGATAATAAGATCTATCTTCAATATTAGCTATTACTGGGTCATTATTATCAATTGTTCTATTAGCATTTATTAATTCTATTATTTCTCTTTTTTTCATTTTAATTTCCTCACAATTGCTTTTGAATTATCTTGTAAATATTCAAAAGATTCTTCTAATTCATCTTGCTTTAAACGATACTTATCTACAGCATCATAAATATAATCAACTACATATTCTTCTTTATCATCCATTAGAGCTTCATATCCAACTAAATTAGTATCAAATGGTATTTCTATTTCATATGTAGGATTATATTCATCATTAAATACATGCCCACCACAGCAAGCACATTTTCTATTATGAGGCGACTTTATTACAATCTCATGATTACATGATTTTTGAAATGCAAACATTGCGTCTCTTTTCGCTTTTTCTAATTTTTCAAATTCTTTATATTTTTGGTTTCTATACTCTCTTATTATTTTTAATGCTTCAAGACTTTCTTTTCTATTATAGTTAGTACCACTTTTGCTAAAAAAACTATCTAATTCTTCTAGTGTAATATATAACTCATGATATTCTTTTGTTAATTTTATATATTTCTCTTTTAACTCTTCAAATTCCATATTTTTTCCTTCTTTCAATATAAGTGTATGAAATTTTTGTTGATAAGTATAATATATATGTATTATAGTATCTATAAGGAGTGCTTATAATGAATA
>CAMNJQ010000019.1 GCA_946541575.1 uncultured Clostridium sp.
ATCAATATAAGAATTTTTTCTTGAATCACTAATGTAAGTAGTTACACTAGGTATAGCTATAATCATAAGTATTCCAAGAATTATTATTACTGCAAGTAGTTCAATTAAAGTGAAAGCCTTACTCTTCTTTTTTATATTTTTCTTTGTAGTTACTACTTTACTAGTTGTTGTTTTATTCTTTATAGGCTTCTTTTTAGTCGATTTTTTTGGTTCTACTTTCTTTTTAGTAGTGTTTTCTTTTTTCTTTTCCATATAATTCTCCTATTATCTATTTTAATTATATCATCATGCTGCAAATAAACCATATTTTTACATACTTTTTTATGTACTTTACATAAAAAAACTAATATATCAATTAAGATATATTAGCTAAATCTACTTGTATAATTATTTTTCTATTAATTTTTTATCTTTAATTTCATTCTCTAACAATGATAGGAATTCATCCCATGGTACTGTTATAGTTTCATTTTTTCCATATACTCTATAGCTAATCATATGATCATTTTTTTCGTTATCTCCAAGAATTAATGTATATGGTATTCTTCTCATTTGACCTTCTCTCATACGATATGATAATTTTTCATTTCTTGCATCTAGTTCTACTCTTATATGATTATTCTTTAACCATTTTGTTACTTCTTCAGCATATTCAGTTTGATATTCAGAGTTAACTGGCATAACCATTACTTGAACAGGAGCAAGCCAAAGTGGAAGAATTCCTTTAGTCTCTTCTAAATAAAATGCCATAAATCTATCGATAGATCCAAAAATTGCTCTATGAATTACTACTGGCGTTTTCTTAGTTCCATCTTTATCAATATAATTTAAATCAAATTTCATTGGTAAGCAGAAATCAAGTTGACAAGTTGAAAGTGTGTATTCATTTCCAACAGCAGGTTTTACTTGAACATCTAATTTAGGTCCATAGAATGCTGCTTCACCAATCTTTTCTACATATTCAATTCCTAAATCATTTAATACTTCACGTAATTTATTTTCTGCATTATTCCACATTTCATCATCTGGATAATACTTAACTGTATCAGCAGGATCTCTAAGAGAAAGTTCAAAACGATATTTCTTAATTCCTAATTCTTTATATACTTCAAGAATTAAATCAACTACTCCTTTAAACTCGCTTTCTATTTGTTCTGGAGTACAAAATATATGAGAATCATTTTGACAAAATGTACGAACTCTTTCAATTCCTTTTAATGATCCACTTGTCTCAAATCTACAATCTCTTGCAATTTCAGCAATACGAATTGGTAAATCTCTATAAGAATGAATTGAGTTACCATAAATCATCATATGATGAGGACAATTCATAGGACGAAGAACAAACTCTTCACCTTCAACTTCCATTTTAGGAAACATTGCATCTTTATAGTGATCCCAGTGTCCACTAGTCTTATACAACTCTACATTACCTAAAGGTGGAGTTAAAACATGTAAATATCCTCTATCTAATTCTTTATTTCTAATATAGTTTTCAAGTTGATTCCAAATAATAAATCCATTTGGTAAATACATTGGAAGCCCTTTACCAATTAAATCATTAGTTACAAAAATATTTAAATCTTTTCCTATTTTTCTATGATCTCTTTCTTTTGCTTCTTCAAGTTCTTTTAAATGTGCTTCCAAGTCTTCTGGTGTTTCAAAACATATACCATAAATTCTTTGAAGCATTTTATTTTTAGAATCGCCTTTCCAATAAGCACCAGCTACTTTTAATAATTTGAAATTTTTAAGTAGTTTAGTATTTTCTACATGTGGCCCACGACAAAGATCAGTAAAGTCACCTTGAGTATACATTGATATAACAGTATCATCTTCATCCATTCTAGATATTAAATCTACTTTATATGGATCATCTTTGAATTGCTCTAATGCTTCTTTTTTTGAAATTTCTACTCTTTTAATTAATTTAGCATCTTTAGAACATTTTTTCATTTCTTTTTCTATTTTAGGTAAATCTTCTTCTGTTAAACGAGTATCACCTAAATCAATATCATAATAGAATCCTTCTTCTACTACAGGTCCTACCCAAAACTTAGCTTCTGGATATAAATGTTTTACAGCTTGTGCTAGTAAATGAGCACAAGAATGGTTTAATATATTAAGTTTTTCATCTTCTTTTATATTTATCATATTACCCTCCTCAATAAAAAAACTCCTATAAATATTATAGGAGTGCATAACACGGTACCATCCATGGTTTAACTTAATTTAAACTTATAACGTAGTAACACGGACTTTTCTTTCGAACTCTGCTCATAAGTAGTAATCTAAATATTTTTTTATTATCTTCCACCAATCGATAACTCTCTATAAAATTAAATACTTAAATCTTGTCTTAATCAATGCATTTACAAAATGATATTATCACTTTAGTAAATTAAATTCAAGTATATTTTAGTTAAAAATGGAATATGTTTTATGTAAATATGTTTTATTGTCTTCATATATGTAATGTTCATTGTTTTCTTTTTTCAAAGTTAATACATTTAGATTATAATCCATAGGTTCACTATCTGAAAGAACTTCATAAACTATAAATAACCTGTCATCAGTTTTATATGTGTCTATTATGTAATAAGTGTTATTGTCAGAAGGATCACCACCAGATCCGCGAGTTAATGCATAATAATCTTTTCCATCAACTTTTTCTACAAAGATGAAACCTAACATTTCTGACCACCAATGTTTATTCTTATATTCAGGAGACAATGTTATGTTAGAACTAGTTATTTCATCTGTACCGAATAATTCTTTCATTTTATTTCTTAAGGTATCTTCTTTAATAGCTTTTGTTGTATTTTTATGTATTAAATCAAGTACTAAAGAAGCATTTTTATTTTGCCATGCTTTATTTATTTCATCAGTAAAATCTCCACAATAATATGGTTCAACCTCCCCTACGTGATTAATTATATTATCTGGTAATTTAAAGAAGTCACAGCTTATATCAATTAAATCATTTTCATCTAGTTGATAAATTGCCAAGTGTTCTTTTGAATTATAACCATAACCAATTGCATGATATATATCAAATAAATTAAGCACTACTTCATTATCTTTACTAATGGGATTCAAATTACTATATGCATTAGATAAATCATTTTTTATTTCTATTAACTTATCTTTTATTTCTGTATCGTTAATTATTGCATTTGTTTCTTCTTTTCTATTTAAAAATTCTTCTTTTTTTTGTTCTAATTGCTCATCTATTTCTTTTTCTACTTTATTGTCTTCTATTTTAGTCTCTTGATTTTCTTTTTGTTCATTTTTATTCTTTTTATCATTTTTCATATTGCTCAATAAAAAGCCACCAGTGAAAGCTAATACTAGTCCAATAATTATAAATATGATAGTTAAATATTTTTTACTATTATTTTTTTTAATTGTATTTTCATTTTCCATTATCTATACACCTCTTTATCTTAGTTTGATTATACTATTCTTCAAATTTTTAGTCAATAAAAAGACCCTTATCTAAGAGCCTTCATTTCTTTTTAATGTAGCTTATTAAATTCATTTATTATTATTTTAAATTACTTTTATCTCTATGTAATTTATAAACAATTGTTGATGGTTCAATATACTTACTTGAACATTTTGTTATAGTTAATGTTACTTGATTATCTTCCATAACAAAATATCCCTCTAATGTCCATCCCATTTCATTTTTAACATTAAAACTTGCTTTATTACCATCTAGTGTTGCTTTAACATTTTCAAATGTTGTTATTCCATCTACTAGATATTCGAATGGTATTTCGTTTCCATTAGGTGTATTTATGATTAATTCATCAACAGGGCTTGAACTATCATCATTTCTCCATACACCTACATAATTATTTACATCTAAATCTGGAGTTGGATTATTATTTTCTTTAATTGAACTTCTTTCTCCTTTGATTTTAAATGTTTTTGTATCTTTTGCTATTAATTCTGAAGAACTGTCAGTAATTTTTAATGTAACATTGTCATTATCTAATTCTAAAGTTCCTTTAATAGACCATCCTAAATCATTTTTTGCTTCAAAAGTTGCTGTATTATCTTCTAATTTAGCTGTTACTCCATTAAATTCTCCTATTCTATATATAAGGTAATCAAAACTTACTGTATCATCTTCAATTTTTGTTATATTGATTTCTTCATCAGGAATATTGCTATCATTAATTTTCCATACACCAGTATATTTTGAGAAATCTTTTTTTGATCCAAATAAGCTACATCCAGTTACTACTAATAGCAAAGCAATCATTGCTACAAGCATTTTTCTTTTCATTTTCCTCACCTCATTATACATTTTAGCGCAAAAAATTATAAATGGCTTAAAAAAAAGAAAGTATTTAACTTTCTTATATAAAGAACAATGCTATCGCTCCTACTAATAGAATAAATAATCCTATTAATTTAACAATATATGAATATACTTTCTTAACTTTGCCATCTGTTTCCATTTGATATATTTCAATAAATGGTACTGGACTTCTTCTATACCATCCTTTGATTATGACTTCTTTATCAATAAATGTTTTTGCTTTGAAAAAGGCAAAGATCTTATTAATAAGCCACATTGGTTGGTTATAATCTAAGAATATAATTCCTGTTTCATCTCTTATAACAAAATCTTCACTAAAGATATATCCAGCATCTCCTCTACCAATGATATTACCTTTTATTTCGCAAGGTATAGATGTTACTCCAGATACATCAACTTCGCCTAATAGATTTGCAACATTTGTTTTCTTAAATGAATTCTTTTTATATTTTCTAAAGAATAATACAAATTCAAATAAAACGAATAATACAGCACAAACTCCAAGACCTATTTTATATGCTTGATAACTATCATTTGCAATCATTAATCCAATAAATACACAAGCACCAATTATAGCAAGTATTGGTAATAATAGAAGCAATAATTCAAATAAGAATTTTCCAAAGAAATTATCACTTTTTTGAATATCAAATACAACATATGGTTCTTGATTAAATTCTTTACTTCTTTTAGAAATAGCTTCTAATCTTTTAGAAATAAGTGGATGTGTTGAATTAAATTCATACCATTTAGCCCAATAATTCCATTTTTCCCACTTCATTGCATTTTTTATTGAATCTTTACTAACTGTAGTACTTATACCATCTGTTGAAGAACATGCAACTAGTGTTTTAGAAGTTTTCTTATCAAATATACCTAATCCATTAACACCAGATACATCTCTTTTCTTATTATTTTTCTTCTTGTCTTTTTCTTCTGATTCTACATTTACTTCTTCTTTTGTAGTTGTTAGACCAAATCCAATTTTAACAAGAGCTTCAGCTAGAGAATTTGGATTTTTTGTCATATCAATACTAAATGAATCAGCATAATACTCTCTAGTTCTAGATAGCCATAAAACTATATATTGCGAAATAATATAAAGAACATATGCAACTGCTGCAACAATTCCACTATATTTATTATCATCGCTATCAGATGCTGAATCTATACAAGCTTGATATATTGCATAAAATACGATAGGTATTAATTGAGCTACAGTCATTACTAACATATCATAATGTGCAACATGTCCTAGTTCATGACCAATAACTGCTTTTACTTCTTCTGGTTTTAATAAATCAAATATACCTCTAGTAATAATAATTCTTGCATCTTTTTTTGTTCTTCCGTAAGTATAGCAGTTTGGAGATCCATCGTTAATTACTCCAATTCTTGGATATTTAATTTTATTCTTTGTACAAACTTCATTTATAAAATCTTTTAAATAATCTGGTATTTCTGCATTAAAATCTGCTTTATATAGCCATTTTGTTGTTAAGTCCATTAACCATGGAGAAATTAAAAATTGGATTAGTAATATTACTCCACCAACAATTAAAGCAGGTAGAATACTAACACCACAAAGTAAACTAATTAATACTCCAATAGCAACAAGTAATCCATATAAGCAAGTTAATGTTAATAATGAAACACAAGTTAATTTTCCCATTCTTTTCACCTCGGCTACATTATACCACATTTTTCTTTTAAATTCAACTAAAAGTATAATATAATTATATTAAAGGTGTAGATAAAGAAAGGTTGCAAATCTACTTCTAGCGCCGGGACCTAATGGTTGACGAGGTTAATAGTTATCGAAATATTCGGCGGATGCTATTACGGTTGATATCGTTAAATACACTTGAAAAAGCAAAATCAATATTGTAACAATAGTGTATTATCATAATTATTATGGAGGATATATGTGTGGAATTGTTGGATATAATGGTAAAGAAAAAGCTGTAGATATATTACTCGATGGATTATCAAAACTTGAATATCGAGGATATGATTCAGCTGGAATTGCTATTAGAGATAAAGAAATAGAAGTATATAAAGCTAAAGGAAAACTTACTAATTTAAGAGAAAAAATTAAGAATAAAAAGTTAGATGGTACTTGTGGTATTGGTCATACTAGATGGGCAACTCATGGAGAGCCAAACGAAATTAATGCTCATCCTCATGTTTCAAATGATGGAAATGTTACTCTTGTTCATAATGGTATAATTGAAAATTATCAAGAACTTACTCAAAAATTATTTAGACATGATTATAAATTGTATAGCGAAACTGATACTGAAGTTCTTACCAATTTAATTGATTATTATTATAAGAAATACAAGCTTGGTCCGATTGATGCAATTAATAGAACAATGGTAAGAGTTAGAGGATCTTATGCAATCGCTGTTTTATTTAAAGATTATCCTAATGAAATATGGGTTGCAAGAAAAGATTCTCCTATGATAATAGGACAAGATGATAACGGAACATATCTAGCTTCTGATGTTCCTGCAATATTAAAATATACGAATAAAGTATACTATATAGATAATATGGAAGCTGCATGTCTAAAAAAGGATAAAGTTATATTTTATGATTTAAATGGTGATGAAGTCAAAAAAGAATTAAAAGAAATAAAGTGGGATGTTTCTTCTGCTGAAAAAGAAGGATATGAACATTTTATGATTAAAGAAATTAATGAACAACCTTTAGTTGTTCAAAAAACAATTAATTCTTTAATTAAAGATAACAATGTTGATTTATCAAATGTTGGAATTAAAGATGATGAAATTAAAAAGATCAAAGATATATATGTTGTAGCTTGTGGATCAGCATATCATGTTGGAGTATGTTCTCAATACATTTTTGAAGAATTAGCAAGGATTCCAACAAGAGTTGATATAGCTAGCGAATTTAGATATAGAAAACCTATACTTAATAAAGATACTTTGGTAATTATTATTAGCCAATCAGGTGAAACTGCCGATTCTCTTGCTGCTTTGAGAGAAGCTAAAAATATGGGCGTTAAAACACTTGCAATTGTTAATGTTGTTGGTTCATCAATTGCAAGAGAAGCAGATTATGTTCTTTATACTTTAGCAGGGCCTGAGATTTCTGTTGCAACTACTAAAGCCTTCTCTACTCAATTAATTGCAATGTATGCTTTAGCAATAGAATTTGCAAAAGTAAAGAAACAAATAATTAATGATGAATATGTTAACTTAATAAACGAAATTAAAAATTTACCAGATAAAATTACTGAAATTCTTAACTCTTTAACTAATAATATTCAAAAGATAGCTAGTCAGTTTTCAAACATTCACGATGCATTTTATATTGGTAGAGGCCTAGATTATGCAATTTCACTTGAAGGAAGTCTAAAACTAAAAGAAGTTAGCTATGTTCATAGCGAAGCATATGCAAGTGGAGAATTAAAACATGGTACTATAAGTTTAATTGAAGATAATACGTTAGTAGTTGGAATTGCTACACAAGATGAACTATTTGAAAAGACAATAAGTAATCTTGTAGAAGTAAAATCACGTGGTGCTTATGTAATTGTTATAACAAGCAAAGACAAAGATGTAAGTAAAGTAGCTGATGAGACTATTTATATACCTACTACTAATAAATATTTCTACTCTACTCTTTCTGTAATTCCTTTACAACTAATCGGTTATTACATAGCTGTTTCTAGAGGATTAGATGTAGATAAACCAAGAAATTTAGCAAAAAGCGTTACTGTAGAATAAAATTGACTTTTTAAGTAATTTATGTTATAATTACTACACATTTTGAATGAGGGGGTTTTAAAATGGATAATAAAAAGTTAATTGAGTATTTAAGTATAAAAGGGTTTGATGAAGATAAAATAGCTATGATTCTTGCACATGAAATTGAAAGAAGAGGAATTGAAAGATTAATTCATAATTACGAAGAAGAGTTAATTGCTAATGGTTTTTCAAGAACTGAGGCATTGGAAAATTTCCGTTCATTTCAAGCAATTAAAAGGTTAGCTGAAGAAAAGAAAAAAATTGGATTTTAATTCCAATTTTTTTTATTTATATTCATTTATTAATTCTTCTATTCCTTTAACAGTCCTTAATTTATTTCTATCAATTCTAGTTGGTTGTATTTCTACTCCATAATCTTCTAATTTAGAAAAAAGTTCTATGAATGCAAAAGAATCAATTAAGCCACTATCTATTAAGTCTATATTATCTTCATATACTTTTTCATCTTCACATATATCATATAATAGTTTTTTTACATCTATTTCACTCATATATTTAATAAAGCCTTTCTATCAATTTTACCATTTTTATTAATAGGTAATTTCTCTACTATTGTAAAAACTTTAGGGATCATATATTCAGGAATTAATTTTTTTAACTCTTCTTTAATATATTCTGATTCTATATTTTCTCCTTCTATAAAAGCTTTGATTGTTTTTACAGTATCATCGTCATTCTTTTTAGCAATTACTGCACTTATTTTAACTCCTTTAATTTTATTTATGTTTTCTTCTATATCATTTAATTCAATACGATATCCTTTATATTTCACTTGATTATCAATTCTTCCTTTACAATATAGTTTATTTGATTTTATATATCCAATATCTCCTGTATTAAAGGAATTAATATTATTCTTTTTAAAAAAGCCTCCTGATTTATAACCAATATAACCTGAAGAAACACTCTTGCCACTAAGTATAATTTGATTATCTATAATGTCTATATTACATGCAGAAGTTTCTATATCTCCACATGGCAACAATGTATTATCATCTAATAATATTTCTTTAGTTATTAATGTAGCGCTTACTGCACTTGTAGCTTCTGTAGGACCATAAGCATTTATTATTTTAATATTTGGAAATCTTTCAAATATTTTTTTTACTATTTTTTTATCTAATTGTTCTCCGCAGAAGTAAACACATTTAAAGTTATTATAGTTAGTTTCATTGAAATCCTTTGTAAGTAAGCATAATCTCATGAAAGTTGGAGTCATTACTGCAACATTTATTTTTTCTAATAAATGATATAAGTTATCACTAAGATTATCAAAATCATCTGTATAGGCATATAAAGTATGTCCATTAAATAAAGAATAATATAAATCAGCTACACTTAAATCAAAACTGAAACTAGCTTGATTTAGTACATTAATGTTTTTATACTCATTTAATGGATTTAATCTACTTATCCATTTTATAAAATTATCTAAATTATCATATGAAATTGGTACACCTTTAGGAATACCAGTACTACCTGATGTAAAAATTATATATGCAGTTTCATTATCGTTGCTTTTTATCGACTCATTACTAAATTTTTCTAATTCTTCTACTTTTATGCATGTAGTGTTTTCTATTTCTATATCTTTATCTGTAATTACTAATGATGACTTAGTTAGTGATACAATCTCTTTTAATCTTGATAAAGGTGTGCAACTTCCAATAGGAATATATGCTCTTTTAGCCATCAAACAAGAAATAATACTAATTATTACATATTGCTCTTTATGACCATATATTATTACTGGACTAGTTCCTTCTTGCTTTAAATATTTAGAATATTTTGAAGATAACTTATTTAATTCATCATATGTAATATATTCATCATCTGCTACATAAAATTTCTTATTTTTGTTTTCCTCTATTATTTTTTTTAATTTATCTATCAAATTATTCATCTCTAATCTCATCTTTTGGTATTAAAGAATAGTCATACATTACTTCTGAATGATTATCTAATATTAGTTCTTTTCTTACTTCTTCATTGGTTTTTCTATCTATAACTATTCTATAAACTTGTGATATTCTATAGTATTTATCATTTTCTTTTTTAAAATGATGATTTTCTTCAATTAATTTATATCTATATGGGAATTCCCTTTCGCTTCTTAATTCTCCACATAATTCTCCATTTTCAATCCATACAAGAATTTGAACATCTTGATCTGTTTCATTTTTAAATCTATAATCCAAGTAATTATAGCAAACAGATGTCCCAGTTCCAAAAGGTACTCTTCTTCTCTCATCTGGAAATAATGCATCAGAATGATGATGTAATTCAGTTACAGTTAACGGACTATTTAAAACTAACCAGTGAATCATATTTCCCATTTGACATAGTCCACCACCATATCCTTTAGTCATTCCATGTTTACTAATTACAAGTCCTTCTTTATAACCTTTTTTCTTACTTGGAAGTCCAATTGTTTTCCAGTATGAGAATGTTTCGCCTGGATGAATTACAATTCCATTAACTTTATCACATGCTAATTGAATATTTGTAACTTTATTTTCTTGTAATTTCATATCTACACCATTAAGTTTTCTTAAAAGTATAGAGCTATGCCCTTTAACAATATTAGGAAGTTCTTCCTTTATTCTTTTTTTTGCTATTTTTTCTTTACTAAAAGTATCTTTTAAATTTTTCTTTATTATTTCTTTTCTTCTAGATATTTTATAACATGTTGGATTAATATCACAAAATAATTTTCGTCCCATTGTATCCTCTTTTCACTTATTTTCTTCTATTTTTTCCTATTAACTCTATTGGTTCTGAAACTTGATTAATTCTTTCAATAATTCTTTTAGCTTTTATTTTGTCATCATTAATGATAAATTCTTTTTCAAGTTCTTTTACTGAATAATTTGATGTAAAAAAAGTTGGTAGTTCTTGATCCATTCTATATTGTAAAATTGGCTCTAGCACTTCATCTCTTGACCATGGTGTTAAATGTTCTGCTCCAATATCATCTAGTAGAAGTAAGGGTGCTCTCATTACTTCATTAAATCTTTCACTATAATCTGTATCGAAAGAGTCTTTAATTGATCTGATAAGCTCAGGAGTATGTACCATTACACTTTTTATATTGTGTTTTGCTAATTCATTAAATAATGCTGCAATTAAGTAGGATTTACCCGAACCAAAGTTTCCATATATATATATTCCTTTAGGTTTTTCACCTTTAAGGTATGAATCCATAAAGCTCTTCATTTTTTTAATTATTTCTATTCTAGATTTGTCATCTGTATATATATTTGAAATAGATGCTTCTTTTATTCTAAGTGGTAGATCATAATAAGAAACATTTTCTTTATATTTATCTTTTGATATAAATCTGCATTCTACATACGAAAATGAAACTCCCATTCCGTTTTCACTAGCTTTAAGAAAATTACCTTTGATTAAGTTTTTACATTGTTCTATACCTTTACATTTACTACAATTCTCAAATTCTTTTGCAGCATCTAAAAGTGTTGAAGTATATTTCATTAAAGTTTCTTCTGGTAATGAAAAACTTTTACATATCTTATAAAAATATTTATTTTCTAATGCTTTACCAAATCTAACTTTTAAATTATTTTTGTTTACATTGCCTTCAAAAGTCATCTTTTCCATAACAATCACCAATTAAATTATATAATAAAATATAGATTAAATCTATATTTTGTTAGTTACTATTCAATTAAATAAAAAATGTAAAAAAATCAAAAGTTGTAAGATACATTATAATTAATGCGATTAATATAAATGGTCCAAATGGTATTACTCTTCCCTTTTTTGAAAAGAAACTATAAATTGCAACTGGGGATGCAATACAACTTGCTAAAAATAGTTCAAAGAAACCATTTAATAAGTATACGTAAGAACTTAATTTAAAAAAATTAACTGGGTTTAAAGAATTTAATGCAGTTCCTACAAAAAACATTAGTTTAACGTCTCCACCACCTAATGATTCTTCATGCATTATTTTATTTCCCATAAGCATTATAAAATACATTAAAAAGAATAAAAATAATCCATATATTAAAGACGATAATGCTAATTCATATCCACCTAATATAAGTTGAACTATAATTGAAGCAATTGAAAAGAAAATTGTTACTTCATCTGGAATTATTAAATAGCTAAAGTCACTAATTATAACAATTACTAAAAATGATGATATAAGTATTGCAATAACAAATTCCAAAGAAAATCCAAATTTCAAATATGATATCATAAATAAAATTCCAGTTGTTAATTCTATAAATGGATAAAATAAAGAAATTTTACTTTTACATTTTCTACATTTTCCACCTTGAATTAAAAATGAAAAGACTGGAATTAATTCATACCATTTTAGTTTATGATTACATTTTGGACAAAATGAACCAGGATGTACAATAGAAAGATTGTTAGGGATTCTATAACCTACAACGTTATAAAATGACCCTAACATTAAACCATAAATAAAAACTAAAACTATATATACTGATTCCATAACCCACCTTAATTAGATTTGACCATATAAATCAAACATTGGAACGATAATTGATAGAATTATAAATCCTACACCACCAGCTAATACTAAGATAACTACTGGTTCAATTAAACTTTTAATTGCTGTAACAGCATTTGAGTGTAATTGAGCAAAGTGTTCAGCGACTTTTTCCATCATTAGTCCTAATTGACCTGTTGATTCTCCTGTAACAAGCATTTCATATGCTACTATAGGAAAGGCCCATTCTCCTTTAAATGAATCACTTATTTTACCACCTTTACTAAGATTAATAAGTGTTCTATTAATTATTTCTTTATATATTTCATTATTTGAAAGTTTTGAAAGTATTTCCATACTATCTGTTATAAAAACATTATGATTCAATAGTGATGCAAATGTTCTTGTTATTGTAGAAACTTCATTATAAATAATTATATTTCCAAATATTGGAAGATGCATATAAAAGGTTTGCATCGATTTTCTAAACGATTGAACATTATTGAATAACCATTTATATAAGATTATTAAACCTATTATTATTAAAATAATCTTCCACCAATTTGCACTTAAGAAATCACTCATAGCTATTACAAACTTTGTAATTCCCGGTAGTTCAGCACCATTTGAGGAGAACATTCCAACAAATTGTGGTACAACATATACAATGATAAATACTAAAGCTGCAATAGTAGCTGTAAGAATAACTGCTGGATATATTAATGCAGATTTCATTGCTTTTCTTGATTTTTCTGTTTCAGTATAATATGCTGCCATTTCATCAAGAGTACTAGCAAGGTCACCTGTCATTTCTGATGTTTTAACCATGTTAACAAGCAAATTTGGAAAAGCCTTCCCCTGTTTTTCTAATGCTACAGAAAACTTCTCACCAACAACTAATTCATATACAACTTTATTAAGTATTTTCTTTTCAGCGGCATTTTGAGTTTGTTTTGCTAAAATACGAACTGAATTTATAAGTGGTACTCCTGCTTTAATATATGTGGATAGCTGAGTTAGCATAAATGCTAAATCTCCTGTTTTAATTTTAGTATTAAAATTTAAATCTACATCAAATTTACTTCTTTCTTTTATTTCTACTACTTCATAGCCTTCATTTTGAAGAAAGACTCTAACATCGCTTTTTGATGCTGCTTCAAATGTATTTGATATTATTTTTCCACGAGTATCTTTTACTTTGTATCGATAAGAAATCATTTTCCTATTTTTATCTCTTTCGATACGCATTTTATCATCTTTATCTGATGAATTTATGTAATCTTTACTTTCATTTTGAACTTTAGCTAATTCTTCTTTTAATTCTTCACCTGTAGACTTTTGTACTTTAAATGCCGAAGTATCATTCTTTGCTATTCCTGATGCAAATGAAAAACCATGTGCTGCCTTAGTGATAACACCAGGAACAACACCAAATGCTTTCCCTACAGTTTTATCAACAAATTCGCCAACATTATTTGCCTTTTTCTCATTTGTAGTTGTTTCATTTGTTGGTTTCGTCTCTTCTTGAGGATTTTGTTGAACGTTTTGTGGAGTTGCTTGAGCATTTTGCGTTTGTGGATTTTGCACTGGAGTTCCTACTGGTTGTGGTGAAGCCTGTACTGGAGCCTGTTGAATGTTGTTAGCTTGTGCATTTGCTGTACTAGCTGTGCTATTTGCTTCCCCATTCATATATATCCCTCCTATTCTATTCATAATTTAGTATAACATATCTTTTTTTTTATTTAAACATTTTTTTTTAAAAACATATATTATTAGTGAAAAGAGGTAGAATATGTACAATAATTACTATCCATTTTATAATCAGTACAATAATAGGACTAATTTTAAAAGGTTCAATCTTTCAAATTTTCTAAATAGTACCCAAAAAGCTTTAAATTTGGTTAATCAAGTAATTCCAATAGTTTATCAGCTCAAACCATTATATAAAAATGCAAAGACTGCATTAAAAGTTGCAAATATTATTAAAAATGATAATTCTACTAAAGAAGATGTTAAAGTGACAAATATTCAAAAAAAAGTTGACACTAATGATAGTCCAACTTATTTTCTTTAATCTATTTTGTTCATTGTAGAATCTAAAATTGAAAATAGATATATTTCTATTTTTTTATTTGTTTTTTTTGAAATATAATTCTTATATTTGTTAAGTTGATTAATATAATTATCATCATTTATATTTCTCAATTTATAATCAATTATTTTTATTGCATTATCATACTCAATCATTAAATCTATTATTCCATGACTTTCACTTTCTTCTTCGAAATTTATAAATTCATACTCTTTATAAATGTTTATTGCTTTTTCCAACTCTAAATTATCTAATAGCTTTTTTATTTTATCTTTGTAATAACTATCTATTTTCAAGTCCTCAATTTTATCATTTTTAAAATCAATTAATTCTAATATTTCATGAATATAAGTTCCAAACTTCATTTTTTCTTTTGTTTCTTTATCTAACAATTCTTTTGTTTCTTTTGATATTCTTTCCTTATTTAATTCTGAATTATCAATTTGTAATTCTTTTATATCTATTTTTTCATTACTTTTATTAATAGATTTTTTATAATTTGTTTTCTTTATAAAATTATAATCATGATTTAATTCTAATTTATCTAAGTCAATATTACTTATATATGGTGTTAATATTTCTTTAGAATAAATTAACATATCAAGAAAACTTCTAGACTTTCTTATATCATTAATTGTCTTTTCAGGAAAGTTTGTTACTATAATAAATTTTTCTTTTGCTCTTGTAAGTGCGACATAAAACAATCTTATTTTTTCACTTATTTCTTCATTTAAATATTTTTCTTTTACTAATTTTTTTATAAAGGTCTGCCCTATTCCTTCATTAAAATAAGGAGTTATAATTCCATATTGTTCACTGAACATAAACTTTTCATTTAAATCTCTAATATTAAATTTAGAATGCATTGATGCAAAATAGCATATAGGAAATTCTAATCCTTTAGAAGCATGAATTGTCATTATTCTAACGCTATCAGGAATTATATCTAATTCTTTTATTTCAATTTTATAATTGTCTTCAATAAGATTTGTTAAATAGTTATAAGCATTATTTATTGTATATGATATTTTTGATAAATTATCAAAAATATTTATAATAGAAGTTAATCTATTTATTCTATTTTTTACATCTCCAACTAAAATAAATTTATTATAAAAGTCAAATTTTTCAACTATTTCATAGATTATTTCTTTTAGTGATAATGAATCTGTTTTTTCTACAATTGAATCAATTATGTCCATTAAGGAACAACTATAATTATTTTTTGTTATAATATCAAATATTTCTTGATCATTGTATTCAAATAGATAACTTCTTAAAATTGATACAAGTGAGTATTTAAATTCAACATCATACTTCTTTTCTCTTCTATTAATAATTAAATTTAATATATTTTTAATTAATACTATTTCTATTTCTTCAGTTATATTAGTAGCATTATATTTTGTCATAGGTATATTAAAATATTGAAATATTTTCTTATATAAGTCAAAATTTGTACTTTTATCTAGAAGAATAGCAAAATCTTTATAAGTTGCATCTCTTATTTGTAATGTTTCTTTATCAAAAATTTGATATTTTTCTTCTACTTTCTTTTTTATATCTTTAGCTATAAAAAAGATTTCAATTTCTTCTTGTGTAAATCCTAATTCTTTATCATATTCATAGTTATATATTTCAAAGTCATTTGATTGATTTGTCTTTCCTTCATTATTATAGGTTGTGTTACCAAAAATCATCTTGTGAGTTGCTTTGTAGTCTGCACCTCCCACACTATCTGTCATAATTAAAGAAAATATTAAATTAATATTATTAATTACTTCTTCACGTGATCTAAAATTTCTTGTTAGATCTATTTTAAACCCTCCATTGTTGTCACTATAATTATCATATTTATTCTTAAATAAATATGGATTAGCATTTCTAAATCTATAAATAGATTGTTTAATATCACCAACCATATAAACATTATTGTTTTCTATCATAGAAATAAATTTTTCTTGTAAGTCAGAAGTATCCTGATATTCATCTATCATAATTTCATTAAAGCTATCCTTTAGTTCTAAAAGTACATTATTATTATTTTCTAATATTTTTATAGCCATTTTAGATATATCAGTAAATTCATAGATATTTAGTTCTTTTTTAAAATTATTTATTTTTTCATTGATTTCTTTAATAATATCAATTATTATTTTTACATAGTCTTTAGTAGATAAAAATGATTCTTTAAGATCTTCAAAAGAATAAAAAGTTAGTTCTTTAAGTTCCTTAATTATTCCACTTATGTTTTCTTTGTATTCTTTGCATTGTTCATCACTATTTTTAGGAAGAACTGGAAGTTTAAAGTCTAAATTATTTTTAATATCGTCATACTTTTTACTTACTAATAAATTCGATAATATATTTTTAAAGCTTATAAAGTAA
This sequence comes from uncultured Clostridium sp., assembly GCA_946541575.1. Lineage (GTDB taxonomy): Bacteria > Bacillota_I > Bacilli_A > RF39 > UBA660 > RUG13868. The sequence goes on from CAMNJQ010000019.1 coordinate 17,094, forward strand.
TCACTATCTACATATTTACTAAAATCATTTAATAAATCATCAATTTCATTTATTTTATTTTTTAATAAATTAATATATTCATCTATTAAATTATTTACATAATCTTGTGAATAATATT
>CAMNJQ010000020.1 GCA_946541575.1 uncultured Clostridium sp.
GCTAAAGTAGTTGAGTTAAATAGAATTTGTATGGGTGAATTTTTCTTACCTAAAGATTTAGAGCAGGGTGAAATTAGAGAACTTACAAATGAAGAACTAGAATTAATTCAAAATAGATAAGAAGATTTTTTAATCTTCTTTTTTTATGAAAACTTTAATTATAAAAAATATACTAAAAGTATTATAGAATGTTATAATCATAATAGAGAGTAGTGTGTTTGAAATGAAAAACTTAATTTATATTGAAAATGAAAACTTAGCAAATTACATAATGTTTAAATTGAATAAAATAGATAATGGTTTTACTGAGGAAGAATTAAACAAGATAACAGAAGTTGTTATTGATTATAACAATGAAAATGAAAGTAGTTTTGTATTTTTAAAAGAACTATTAAAACTAAAAAATTTAAAAATAATCACTTTAAGGAATGGTTATATTTTTAATAATAACTATAGTATTTTTTTAAGTCTTAATAACTTATCAGAATTTGTGTTCGAAAACTGTGAATTCGAAAATGCTGATTTAATAGTATCACTTAAACTTAAATCTTTATCTTTAATAAACTGCATAATAAACAGTTTTACTTTTATAAATTTATTAGAAAATTTAGAAGAATTATCAATAGTTAATGGAACGATTGAAATTGGAAAAATAAATTCATTAAATCACTTAAGATATTTACAAATATCTTATTCAAAAATAACAGATTCTAAAGAATTAAATATTAGTACATTAGAAGAGTTATACATTGATAATACAAATATTAATAACTTTAATTTTTTAAATGATTTATTGAATTTAAAGAAAATAAGTATAGATGAAAATCAATATAACAATAATAAAGAATTATTCAATAATTTAATAAATAGAAATATCTTAGTTTTAAATGAGAACATGGTTGAGCTTGGTGGTGAAAATTAATGAAAAATAATTATCAATTACTAATTAAATTTAAGTTGGATGAACCATTCAATATCAACTATATAAAAAACCAATGTAATCAATATCCGAATTATAAGATCTTAGTTGAAGTACAAAATACTAAAGGAATAACTTCTTCCATGTTAAAACAACTTGATGAAAATGTAGGAATTAGAATTGCTGGTGCATATGATGAAGAAAGAATTTCTAGATATAAAGGACAAACTTTTGGAAAGGAAACAACAGAAGATTATTATTACAATTCGGTTATTTATACAAGAAATGAAACAATTAAGATATTAGAAGAAATTGAAAAAATAGAATTTGGGATTAATAAAAATTGGTCAAGTATTCAAAAACTAATTTATATTTATGATAGATTAAAAACTGGAATAATGTATGATCCTAAATATGAACAAAGATTTTCAAGTGAAACTAGAAGCTTAAGAGGATTAATTACAAAACAAACCGTATGTGCCGGATATGCTGTTATTTTAAAAGAATTTTTGGATAGAAATAATATTGTCTGTGAATTTGCTAGAGGTGGTACTAAAAGTGGAGAAACCTCAGGACATGCTTGGAATATTGTAACTATTGATGGAAAAAAATATCCTATTGATTTGACATGGGATAATTCAGTATTTCGATCTGGAAAATCAGGTAGTTTTGAGTTCCTTGGTCAAGATGTTTCAACTTTTAGTAAAAGACATCATCCTGCACCTGGTGAAAAAACTCAAGATTATGAACATACTTTATCACAAATAAATCCACAACTGTTAAAGCAAATATATACACAAATGGGTGTAGCAAGAGCAAGAGATTATAGTTCAACAACCTATCATGGAGTAAGAAATGATGGTTCAAGATTTATAGTTGCTCAAATTGGTGATTTAAAAAAAGATAATACAACTTATTATAGATATTATTTTGTTGAAATTTCAAAAGATGGAAAAAAGCAATTACCATTAATACTTTATGGTGAAACAAATATTACGCGTATGGTTGAATCAAAAAAGTTTGGAGAAAAACTTCCTCCAAATCTTGAAGACGCAATTAGTAATATTTTATTTTCTAGAGAAAATATTGCTGATTCAATTTTTAAGAAAACATATTATATTGGTAGAGTTGGAAAGAATGCAGTTGGGAATAAAATTGAATTAGTATCATCTTATCAAGAAATACCAAAACCACAAGAAAAAAGAGAATTATTTACATATCCAACACGAAGATACACAAGAAGTAATGGAAGTGTGTTTATAGCTCAACAAATGTTTGATAAAGCACAACAAGCAAACGGTATTTATTATATGAGATATGATATATTGGAAATGGTTAACGAAAACGGAAAAGAAGTATTAAAGAAAAATACTGTTTATACAGAAAGAAACTTTTTTAAAGATACAAGACAAAGTATGGTTGATGATTATTTAAGTAGAGAAAGACTTGATAGAAAAGTTAGAGAAGCGGGAGGATATATAGGCTATTATGATGAAAATGGAGTAAGAACTTATAATCCTAAGTTAGTTGAATATTTTGAAACATCAAAAAGAATAGATATTGATTCAATAAGTAAACAGAATCAACCAAATAATATTCCTATAAAAATAATTCCAACTTTTAGTGAGTTAAAAGATTTAGCATCAAAGTATGAGTTGTTTATTGACTTAAACGATCAACATGGTTCAGATATTTCTAAAATAAAAATTAGAGATATTAAAACTGGACAAATTCAAACTGATAAAACTATTATAGATAAAGCGATATTTGCAAATATATGGCTTGAAGCTGCAGGAGTAAAAGTTTATGGTGATGAACCAAGACCGGGAGAAAAATACGCTTTTAATGGATCATCAGAAGAGCTCTATAATACAATTTGCAAAGAGTTACTAGATTCATGCAAAAGAAAAGGTGTTATTGATACAGTAGATTTGTTAAGAAAAATTGATGATATAAATAACTATAAATATAATAAAGATATAATTGTTAAACTATTTAGAACTCCGTATCAAACTGAAATAATTAATAAATTATTTCTTGAGTCACTAGGTATTAGTCAACCAGTACAAATTCCAGAAACTTTATATACGATGGGTTATGCTGGTAATTTAGCCTATGGTGATAACGAGCAAAAAAGAAGATGACTTAAATAAGTCATCTTTTTTTATAAAAAAAATCAAACTACAAAGTTTGACGTAATATACAAATGGAGCAAGTGAAGGGAATCGAACCCTCGTCTCGACCTTGGCAAGGTCGCATTCTAGCCGTTGAACCACACCTGCATTTCAAATACATACTTAATATATCAAACATACGGGAGGAAATCAAGATAAAATTAATAAAGTTTCTACTATATTATTTTTATTTATATCATGGTATAATCAAGAAGATAAGAGGTTATAAATATGAGAAAGCATATGAGAGATATAAAGAAGAAAATTGTAAATTTTAACTTTAAAAAAGCCGCTGCTAATTTTAAATATAACGCCATTCAATTCGTTTTATACAATAGACAATATATATTATTTGTTATATTAACATTATTAAGCTGTATATTCGTAAGAACTTTTACTATTAAAGATGGTTTTAACTTTAAAGCCACATTCTTTGATTTAAGTATAATTATGTTAATAGGCAGTCTAGGTTATTTATTCAAAGTTAAGAATCAGTTTAAATATTGGAATACATGTATGATTATTATTACAATCATTAACATGATAAATGGTATTTATTTTAAATTCTTTAATAACTTTGTAACTGTAGGATTACTTCAAACATTAGGCCAAACAGGAGAAGTAACAGATGCAGTAATTGCTAAACTATCATGGAATAACTTTGTATATTTATTATCTCCAATTATATTTTTAATTTGTCATAT
>CAMNJQ010000021.1 GCA_946541575.1 uncultured Clostridium sp.
CCGTTGATATATAATGATTTTGATAAAAATATTATTAAAAAAATTGTAATAATATGAATGTGTGATATAATTTGTATAGGATGGTGTGTTATGAATAATGGTAAAGGATGTCTTTTAGCATTAAATAGTTATTTTATTCTTCCAGTAGTAATATTTTTTACAGTTATGTGGTTTTTATTTGGTGGTTTTAATGGTTCAGAAACCAAATATATAGTAATATTGATAGTTTGCATATCCTATATTATTATATCAATTGGATTGGGTTTTAAATATGTATATAATTTTGCAAGTAATGGTAGTAGTTCTAAAGATAGAAAAATTTTTTTCATAGGTATTATTTTATTAGTAATTGCGGTATTTGTATTTTTTAAATTCATCATGAAGAGATAATAATTAATTATTTGTTTAATAATTTAAGGTACTTTGTAAGTATCTTTTTTTCAACAATTTATATTTTTTACATAAACTATTATGGGTGAAAATAATTATGAATAATAATGGATATCGAATTGTTGTTGATGCAGGTCATGGAGGAAGTGACCCAGGTGCAGTAAGTAGTAATCTAAAAGAAAAAGATCTAAATTTACAGGCTGCTAATTACATGTACAATCGCTTTAAAGAGCTCGGTGTACCAGTTGCAATAACACGTGATACTGATAAAACACTAACACGAAATGAAAGGTTAAACACCATGCGAAATACTTTTGGCAATGATCCTAATGTCATAGTTCTTTCTAATCACATCAATGCCGGAGGTGGCGAAGGTGCGGAAGTTGTTTATTCCCTTCGTAACAATGATACTCTTGCAAGTATGATACTTGATGAAATAGGAAATAAAGGTCAAATAGAAAGAAAAATCTATCAAAGAAGACTTCCAGAAAATCCATCTAAAGATTATTACTATATTATGAGAGAAACACCTAACACTGAAGCAGTATTAATAGAATATGGATTTATTGATAATCCAAGAGATTTAACAAAACTTCAAAATAATTTGCTTGACTATGCTGAAGGAGTAGTAAAAGCAGTAACTAACTACATTGGAGTACCTTATAAAGCACCAAATGAATTACCAGAAGAAACAAATGTATATGTTGTACAAAAAGGTGATACATTATATTCAATTGCAAGAAAATATAATGTAACAGTAGATGAACTTAAAAGAATTAATAATTTATTATCAAACAATTTAGTAATAGGACAAAAAATATACATACCATCAAGAGAAGAAATCTTACAAGAAGACTATACGATTTATACAATAAAACCTGGTGATACACTTTTTTCAATAGCAAAAAATTTTAATGTATCAGTAGATGATATAATGACGTTGAACAAATTAAACTCTATGAATATTGTAATTGGTGAAAGACTTTTAATTCCTACAAATGGAATAGAAATAGTAGGAGTAGTTGATTACACTATAAAACCTGGTGACACATTATGGAAAATTGCAAATAACTGTAACGTTTCAGTAGATGATATTGTAAAACTTAATAAACTTGAATCTACAATAATATTTCCAGGCCAAACAATAAAACTATCTGAAGGATGTGCTGCTAAGCAAAATGGAAATACTAACATAGATAATGAAAATTATTATATAGTAAAAAGAGGAGATACTCTTTACAGTATTTCAAGAATGTTTAATACAACAGTAAATAATTTAATAAATGAAAATAATTTATCTACAAATGATTTATTTATTGGTCAACAATTAAAAGTACCAAGAAATAATTATATTGAATACACAGTTCAAAGAGGCGATACACTTTATTCAATTGCAAATAGATATAATACGACACCAAATATAATTAGAGAATTAAATAATTTAACTTCTGATTTATTAAGAGTTAATCAAGTATTACTTTTACCTAAAACAAGTGCCTAAATAAGCATTTGTTTTTATATTCTACTAATATTTTTTTTGATATAATTAATTTGGTGATAATATGTCTGAACTATATAATCTTATTAAAAAAGTAATTGATGAACCGAAAAGAAGTAAAGCAGCAAGTATTCTATACGGAATAGATGGAATTAACTTAGATGGAACATCATATTACGAAAAAATAATAGCAAACTTTATTAGAAAAAAAGATTCAATATTACCAAAAGTAAATGGCACTATTGAATTTGATTTAGACAAAGATATAAAAGAAATATGGGATATTGTATTCATATCTCAATACGTTATTAACTATTGGGAGAAAATGATAAAGAATAATGATCCAAATAAACAATTCTATAATGATTGTTTACAAAAATTAAAAAAACTTCAAATTCAAATTAAAAGTACAGCATCACTAGATTTATTACCACAAGATTGTTTAGAAGAATTAAAAAAATCAATTGTTATTTTTCAAAAGATTAGAGATTCAATTGAACATCCAAATGAGAATTATAAAGTTGGTGAAGAATTATCTATAGAAAACTTAAAAGGATACTTTAAAATAAATATTCCAATTGATTATATAGATGGCTTTAATAAAGGAAGAATTATAGTAAAAGAAAAAGATAATTATTTAATTGATAAGACAAACAACATTTGTTTCCCAATACTTGAAAAATATAATTTTGATCCTAAGAAATTAGAAAGTTTCTTTTATAATGTTGATCCAAGTCAGTTAAGTTATTTGTTAGATATTTGTGATAATAAAATAGAGAGATTATATAAATTACCAATAAATTCTTTTTATAAATCAAAAGATTATAATAAAGTATTTAATTTTATTTTAAAAATTAATAATTCAAAAATTCTTAGTGATGATGACATATTATTTTTAAATAAAATAGATTTCGATTTAGTAGATAATTATACAAATAATTTATTGTACTTATATTATTGTTCAAAAAATAATTCTAATATAAGTATTGATGATGTTGTAACTCTAACAAGAATTATTTCAAGATCAAATTTAAATATAATAAATAGGTCTGATGATATAGAAACATATAATATTATTTTAGATAACTATTACTATGTAAAAGATTTAATAATTAGTTCAAATAATAACAAATTGAAAATAGATGAACTACCATATGACATATTCACAATACGTAATAAAGAAATTATAAAGAATTATCTAACTGATATTTTATACATAAAAGAAAAAATATTTTCTACAGATGACGAATTATCAGAAACACTAAATTATTGGTTTAATTACTTTATAGAAAATAGTAAATTGCTTCCATATGTAAATGATGTAAAAGAAATATTTGATAATACAAATAGTTCTAATAAGTATGAATATATGATCGATTTACTATTATCAATTACCACTTACCAAAATATAAGAATGAATCCAAGAAAACCATGGGAATATTTTGAGTTAGATGATGAGGATAAAAAAGAAATTACTTCAATTATTAATGATTATAAAAACAATCATACAATAACTAGAAGTATTAAGAAAATTGATTCATTAAAAATGAAAAAAACATTATCAAAAGAAAAAGAACAAATTGTTAAAATAGTAAAAGAAATTAAAGAAAGAAATATTTCATTTAAAGATTATACAGATGAACTAATTAAAGAATCAAAAACTAATGAATACTATTATTCTGGATTTTCTAAAATTAGATGGTATGAAGATGAACTAAATTATTTATTATTAAAAACTAATAATAATTATGAACTATCAGTAGAAGTAATAAGTAAGCTTTCATCTAATATAGATAAAAAAACAATCATGGATGATAATATTTATTACGATCCTAGTATTCAAGAATTATATAATAATAAGTTAAAAAATAACTTTAAGAAAAATATTGACTTATTATTATCTAAATTTGATTCTGAAAAGTTACTTGAATATCCATCTGAACTACTTTATAGCGATGAACCACTTTTTAATTATTTATTTGAAAATTATAATTCAAATTTATGTAAAAGTATTTTTGGAATTGATAACCCTAAAATAATTGGAACCATAGTATATATGAATAGTGTACTAAGTCACTATAATAATACAATAGATGCAAATTCAATTGATATAGAGCCAATTGAGATAATTCATTCATCTTTTAATAATACAGTTAAGTATTCAAATAAAATGATAAATACTCAAGAAGATTATTTAAAACAATTCATGATTAATGATAAAGATGGCTCAAAAAGAAATGAACAAGAATTAAAAGAATTTATAATTACAAAATTGAGAAACTCTTCAGCTCATTTTAGATTTAAACCAGTTAAAGATGAGAATGGTAAAATTATAGATGATAAAATATATTTATATGATGAATATAATGATGGAGTAAACAATTTCAATTTAGTAATGGATATAAATTATTTAGTAGAGTTGATAAGACAAATAGAAATAGAAATTAAAAATGAACAAGTTACAATGCATTCAAAAGTTTAACATTAATTAGTAGGAGGCTATTATGAATTTATCTAAGTCAAAATATACATTAGGAGTTACATGTGAAAAAAAATTATGGCTCACTTGCTATAAAAATGAAGTTGCAGAAGATACAGCTAACGAAGCAGTTTTTGAAAATGGAAATATTGTAGGTGACTTAGCAAGAAGCTTATTTGGAAATTATATTTTAATAAAATTTGATGATAAATTTGAAAATATGATTATTGATACTAATAAAGAATTATCTAAAAAGGATAATATAATTTGTGAAGCATCATTTAGCTATGATGGAAACTTTTGTTCAGTCGATATTTTAAAAAAAGATATTGATGGTGTAGAAATATATGAAGTAAAATCTTCAACAGAAATTAAAGATATTTATATACATGATATTTCTTATCAAACTTGGGTTTTAAAAAAATGTGGATTAAATGTAAAAAAGTCATATTTAGTATATGTTAATAATAAATATACAAAAAACGGAGATTTCGATATTAAGTCATATTTCAATATAGAAGATGTTACTAATAAATTAGATGTAGAAAATATTGAAAAAAAAGTTAATGAATTAAAGCAAGTAATTAATTCGAAGGAAGAACCAAATAATGATTTATCAATATCATGTCATAAACCATATCCGTGTCCATTTTTTAAATATTGTACTAGAAACTTACCATCTCCTAATGTCTTTGATATAGGTTGGAACACAAAATTTACTAAGAAAATAGAAATGTATAGAAGAGGAAATATTACATTTGAAGAAGTATTAGATAAAGAAACAATTAACGACAAAGCTTTACTTCAAGTTAAATCATATTTAAACAACTTTAGTCCTACAATTAATAAAGAAAAAATAAAATCATTATTAAATAGTTTTAGATATCCACTTTATTTTTTAGATTTTGAATCTTTTCAAGAAGTAATACCTACAATTAATGGAACTAAACCATATCAACAAATTTGTTTTCAGTATAGTCTTCATTATTATTTAGAAAAAAATGGAGAACTATATCACAAAGAATTCTTAAGTGAAGATTATAATGGTAATCCAATGTTTGGATTATGTAAAAGATTATGCGAAGATATTCCTAAAGACTCATGTATACTTGTTTATAATCAAGCATTTGAAAAAACAAGACTAACAGAAATGGCAAATTTGTTTCCAGAATTAAGTGAACATCTTTTAAATATAAGAGATAATATTATTGATTTAGAAGTCCCATTTTCAAGTCAAGATTATTATGTAAAAGAAATGAAAGGAAGAAGCTCAATTAAAGTAGTATTACCAGCATTATTTCCAAATGATCCAAATTTAGACTATCATAATTTGGAACAAGTACATAAAGGTGATGAAGCAAGTAGCGCATTTTTATCATTAAAAAATTTAAATAAAGAAGAACAAGAAAAACTAAGATTTAATATGTTAAAGTACTGCAAACTAGATACATATGCAATGGTTAAAATATATGAAAAGCTTTTAGAAGTTATAAAATAAAAAAATATTACTTTAAATAGTTATTTATTATTGATAAAAAATGTTAATTTAACTATAATAATATTGTAAAGAGGTGGCCATATGAAAAAAAATAAAATGTTATTTATTATACCAGCAGTGGTATGTGCAATAATAGTCGTAGCTGTTTTAGTTATATTATTATTACCAAAAAAATCTGAAAAAGAAATATTAACAGATTCAATCAAACAATCATTAGGAGTTACAAAAATTCAAGAGTTAATTGATGATTCAGATTATAAAGATTTCTTTAACGATGGAGTATTCCATGTTAATATCGATGGAAAAGTAAAAGCAGATGGAGAAGAAGGAAAAATTAGTTTAGATGGATATGTTGGAAAAGAGCAACTATACTTCTTACTTGATGCAGCAGCTAAAAACAAATTGAATTTAGAAGCATTAATGAAAGATAACAAATTATACTTTAATGCTAAAGATATAACTGATAAATTCTATTATGAAGATTTAGAGAAGGAAGTAGATCTTGAACAATTTAATGAACTTGCAAAACTAACAGAAGATGTTAATCTTGATACTGAAAAATTATTCGAACTTCTTAGTGATTCACTTGAAAATGTAATTAATAGTGAGAAAATAGAAACTGAAAGTGAAACTAAAACTATAAATGGTAAGGATTATAGTACAAAATCTTACTCTTATGATTTTACTGGAGAAGATTTATATAATGGATTAACAAGTTTTGTTAAAAAAGTAAAAGAAGATAAAGATTTAAACAAACAACTAGGAGAATTGTTAGAGAAATTTGAATTACCATATGAAATAAATGATTTATTAGATCAATTAACAGAGGAACTAAAACAATTAACTGAAATTAAAAAGTTATTTACTTATAAAGCATATGTAAAAGGTAACGATACTATTTCATCAGAGTTTTCAATTGTAATTCCTGAACAAAATATTCCATTAAAATTAGTTGTTAATAATGTTGATGATTATTTTCAAGTTTATGCATCAGTATTAGGACAAAAATTATTAGACTTAGTAATGGATAAAGGAAATGAAAAATTTTCACTATCTGTTCAAGGTACTGAAATTTTAACAGGTAAGATTAGTGATGATTATATAGAAATTCATAATTCAGATGTAATTCCAACAGATTTTACTATAAAATTAACAATAAAAGAAAAAGATAAAGATACTTTCAAAGGAAACTTAAAACTTGTAATTGATGATGTTGATGTAGACTTTGATATAGTTTCAGAAAAAGCAAAAGACTTACCTAAAGTAGATGTAAGCGATGCAGAACCATATGAAAATATGCCAGAAAGTGTTAAAGAAAAATTCCAAGAAATTTTTGGAACTATGAGAAATGTAAAAGATAGTATTGAATTCAATGATGATCTTAGTGGTTTAGGTAGTTTTGCCTAAGCCTTTTCTTTTTATAAAATAATATGATATAATTATATAGATGGGAGGAGTAGTTATGAAGGCTTTAATTACTGGAGCGTCTAGTGGTATTGGTTATAGTATGGCTAAATATTTAGGCAGTTTGGGATATGACCTAATTCTTGTTGCAAGAAATAAAGAAAAGTTACAACAAATACAAAAAGAAATTAAAACTGATGTTAAAATAGTAGTAGCAGATTTGTCACAAGAAACAAAATTAAAAGATTTATATGTTTTATGTAAAAATGATAATATAGATATCTTGATTAATAATGCTGGATTTGGAACATTTGGTGAATTTAGTTCAACTGATTTAGCAACTGAGATGAATATGATTGATGTAAACATTAAAGCAGTCCATATCTTAACAAAGTATTTCTTAAAAGATATGATTAAACGAAACTCAGGTTATATATTAAATGTTTCATCAAGTGCAAGTTTCCAAGCAGGTCCATTAATGTCAACTTACTATGCAACAAAGTCATATGTTACTAAAATGACACTTGCAATTTATGAAGAATTAAGAAGAAATAAATCAAAAGTACATATTTCATGTTTGTGTCCAGGACCAGTTAAGACGAATTTTAATAATGTTGCCGATGTTGACTTTTCAATAAAAGGATTAGATAGCGATTATGTTGCTAAATATGCAATAGATAAAATGCTAAAAAATAAAACAATAATTGTTCCAGGATTTAAAATGAAAACAATTCTATTCTTTAATAGATTAGTGCCAACAAAACTAGCTTTGAAAGCTGTTTATAAAAATCAAAAAAGAAAGAAAAAATAAATAAAGAAAAATGCCAATTTTTATTGGCTTTTTTATTTTTATTTTTTATAAAATGTTATATAATATGCATTGAATGGAGTAATACTATGGAAAGAAAAATAGTAAATGTTGAAAACTTAATTTCTAGCTATAATGACAAGGTAATTGTTGATAATATATCTTTTTCAATAAAAGAAAAAACAATAAATGCTTTCTTATGTCCAAATAATAGTGGAAAGACTACATTAATAAAAACATTAAGTGGGGCAAAGTATGCTAATAGGGGTACAATAACTGTAAATAATGTTACCTTATCTCAAAATAATTATAAAAAGTATATTATTCTAATATCTACTATTTTAGAAGACATAGAAAACCAGTTTATATGTGAAAAGGTTAAAGATGAATTAGTATACCCATTAAAAAATTTAAAATATAGTAAAAAACGTATTAATAAAAATGTCGAAGAAATATCATCTATATGCGATATTGCAAATATAATAGATAAAAAGATTGAAAAATTATCTTATATAGAAAAAATAAAAGTAATAATAGCATCATCCATAATTCATAAACCTAAAGTATTATTTATGGATGATATATTTAGATTTTTATCAATGAAAGAAAAAAAAGTATTATTTAAAATACTAAAAAGAATAGTTGATTCATTAGAAATAACAATTATATTTACTACTAGTGATATAAATGACATTATAGGATTGAAAAATATTTTTGTATTTAATGAAGGCAAAATATTAATGCGTGATGACTACGGAAAAATAATATTAAAAGATAATGAACTTTCAAAAATGGGATTTGAAATACCATTGATGATTGATCTATCTAGAAAACTGCAATTTTATGATTTACTTGATGGAATTTATTATGATCCTAATAGGGTGGTGGATAAATTATGGAAATAGTTTTTAAAAATTCAAATAATAGTGTAACAATAGACAAACCAAATTCAATTATTTCTCTTCAAAGTAGTGATAAAACAGTAATTGAAAATTTAACAAAAGATTATGAAACAGTTATAATTGACAATAAAAACTTATTTTTTGTATCTGATACTGTTATGAATGAAATTACATTGTTTACTAAAATTCCTGAATTAAATCTTATTTCTGACATAATGCAAATTATTGGATTTGATTATGACTTCTTTGATAGAAAAATAACAAGTTTATCCAATACAGAAAAAATATTTTTAAATATTTTTAGAAATTTAGCTAAATCATTTGATATTGTAGTATTTAATAACATATTTTTAGGCTTAGATAATAATTATAAAAAAAAGATATTAAAAATAATTAATTATTTAAAAGATAACTCTTTTTATGTAGTAATTTGTAGTGATGATGTAAATGATTTATATAAGTATTCAGACTATTCAGTTATAAGTAATAAAATCAATATAATGAGTGGAAAAAGTGAAGAAATATATTCAAATATAGATAATTTAAATAAACTTAAATTGGAAGTGCCAACACTTTCATATATAACATATAAAGCCATTAAAGATAAAAAAGTAAAACTATTTTACAGCAAAGATGTAAGAGACATAATAAAGGATATTTATAAACATGTATAGAATAAATTTATTTGTAAGATTTTTAATATTAATAATGTTATATGTAATAATAATATTTACATGTAACCCTATAATTAATTGGCTTTTATTTGTTACATTAGTTTTACTTCATTTATTCTTTAAAAAATATTATTCATTATTTTTAGATTTAATTGTTGCAATAGTACTATTTTTAACTAATTATTATGCTCAACTATTATTACCATACAAATTATGTTTAATAGTGCTTTATACAATATTTTTTATAACAACATTAAATTTACGAGAGAAATTATCACTTAATTTAATATTTAATAAGAAAAAGAACAAAATATTACGTTCTAGTTTTTATGATGATAATTATAAAAAAGTAAATGTCTATAATAAGGAAAAAGTTCTAGAAGTATATCAAAGAGAAGGAATAGACATAGATGAAAAAAATATTAGAGATTTAGATAGATTATATTTACAATCAAGAATAAGATTTAATGGATTTAAAGGAAATAATAATAATTCTTATTTTAAAGTAAATAAAATAGATATAATGGTATTATTGTTATCTATAATTATATTTGCGATATTATTTATTTTTAGGTAGGTGCAATATGAGATATTTAATTCATTTTTCATACGATGGAACTAATTTTTCAGGATATCAAAAACAACCAGGACATAGATGCGTTGAGAGTGAAATAGAAAAAGCACTTTACAATATTAATAATTATAAAGAAACAAAAATAATTGGAGCAGGAAGAACTGATAGAGGAGTACATGCTAATCATCAATGTGGACATTGTGATATTGATGTTGATATTACTCCATATAAATTAAAATGTGCATTAAATAGTTTATTACCACCTGATATTCATATATTTAAAACTGAAGTAGTAGATGATAGTTTTCATGCAAGATTTATGGTTAAAAGAAAGACCTATAAATATATTATAAATTGTGGAGAATATAATCCTATTGAAAGAAATTATGCATTTCAGTATGGGAAAGAACTTAATGTAGAAAAAATGAAAGAAGAAATTAAAGACTTTATTGGAGTACACAACTTTAAACCTTTTGTATCTGATGAAGCAGTAAAAGAAGATTACACAAGAGAAATATTTGATGCCTATATAAAAGAAGAAGAAAATAAAGTAATAATATATTTTATTGGAAATGGATTTATGAAGTATCAAGTTAGAAATATGGTAGGAATACTATTTAAAGTTGGAAATGGAAAATTAGAAAAAGGAATAACAAAAAAAATATTTGAAGACTTTACGTTATCAAAAAATATATCTACAATGAAACGCGAAGGATTATATTTAGAAGACATAGAATATTAATTGGGAGAGAAATATGTTAGACAGCTATGAATTATTTAGAATAAAAAAAGAAGCATATGGGGATGGAACCAATAATCAAAATATAGATGAAGATTTAATAAAAAATGTATATGACTTTGCAAGATTTTATGAAAATGGAAAAGAATATTCAGAAAATGGTGCAACAGTTGTATTTACTGGAAAACAATATATATTTTTAAAAAATGGAGATAATGGACAGCAAGGACATGTTAATTCTTTTGCAAGAATCTATTTAGCAATGGAAGGTGATAACAGCAAGTTATCATTTATTGAAGCTTGTAGAGTAGCAGGTGAAAGAGATAGAAAATATTTAAGAATGACTTTTGAAGCTGAAGATGGAAAGTATAGAGATATGTATAAAAGCATAAGAGTGTTTTTTTATGGAGAAATTTCTCAAGAAGAACTAGCATCCTTCAAAGCATTTTATGATCAATATGAACCAATAATTGATACAATACAATTTTCTTATTTTGTAAGAGATGAAAAAACAAAATCAGGTGCGGATGTAAGAAGTATGGAAGAATTATATGAATATTTAAAAACAATAGTAGATGAAAATAAAGTTCCATATGAGTCTCCAAGAGGAGAATTAATAATAGGAACATCTAATGGATATGATACAAAAATTAATAAAAAAGTGTATAAATGCTAATTTTAAGCTTATTTTAATTGACATTTTAAAGCTTTCCTATTATAATTTATATCGGTACATTTAAATCCCCACATAAGTTTGGCCGTGGGAAAGCTAAACTTAAGTAAAAGGAGAAAAAAATTATGACAAGTTTTATGCAAAAAAAAGAAACAGTTGAACGTAAATGGTATGTTATCGATGCACAAGATACAACATTAGGACGTGTAGCTGCTAAAGCTGCACATATGCTTCGTGGAAAGCACAAACCAACTTATACTCCACATATTGACTGTGGTGATTACATTATTATTATCAATGCTGATAAAGCAAAATTAACTGGAAATAAGTTAGAAGATAAGAAATATTATAATCACTCAATGTATACTGGTGGTTTAAGAGTAAGAACTGCAAAAGTTATGAAAGAACAATATCCAGTAGAAATGGTTGAAAGAGCAGTAGTAGGAATGTTACCTCATACTAGATTAGGAAGACAAATGGCTAAAAAGTTATTTGTATACACTGGTAGTGAACACCCACATACAGCACAAAAACCAGAAAGTGTTAAATTTTAATAGGGAGGTAAATTATGGTTAAAGCAAAAGATAGTAAAACTACATATTATGGAACTGGTAAAAGAAAAGCAAGTATTGCTAAAGTTAGATTAGTTTCAGGAAAAGGTAAAATAACTATTAATGGTAGAGATGTACATGAATATTTACCTTATGAAACCCTAATTATGAATTTATTACAACCACTTGAACTAACTAATACAAAAGATATGTTTGATATTGAAGTAGAAGTTAGCGGTGGTGGATTCTCTGGACAAACTGGAGCAATTCGTTTAGGAATAACTAAAGCTTTATTAGAGTATGATTCTACAACTCCAAGCGATAGCGAAAATAGTTATAGAAAAATACTTAAAGCTGCTGGATTCATTACAAGAGATTCAAGAATCAAAGAACGTAAGAAACCAGGATTAAAGAAAGCAAGACGTGCACCACAATTCTCAAAGAGATAGTATATTTATTTCAATGTTTCAAAAGTCCGTATTTACGGACTTTTTTGCTTGTTTAAAAATAAGAGAATAATCACTTTTTTATGATAAAATAGATGTAGAATATCAACTCAACCATTGGTATGTGTAAATTATAAATGACTTATTTTATAATTTAGTTATGAAAGGAGAAAAGTTCATGGATTTAATTAAAATTGGAGGATTTATTGCTGATTGTAGAAAAGGAAAAAAGATTACTCAGGAACAATTAGCAGAAAAACTATATATTACTGATCGAGCAGTATCTAAGTGGGAAAGAGGCTTATCGTTACCAGATGCAGATAAAATGCTAGATTTATGCAATATACTTGATATAAATGTCAATGAGCTTTTAAATGGTGAGAAGATTGATATGAAAGATTATGAAAAGAAAAATGAAGAATTATTATTAGAACTTGCTAAACAAGATGAATTAAAAAACAAAAGATTAATTACAGATATGTGGGTAATGACAATAACAGCGTTTATATTTTATGTAGCTCTTATGATTATATCTGTTAATTTATTAAAAGAAGGCCCAATACTAGCTGTAATTATTTGTATAGCAACTGCTTTATTACTAATTGTATGCTTTTATGGATTTAAACTTGAAGTAGATGCAGGTTATTATGAATGCAGATATTGTCATCATATTTTTGAAGAAAAAAACTATTTCAAATTATTAATGGCCCCTCACTTTGGTACATCAAGATATCAAAAATGTCCTAAATGTGGTAAAAGATCAATGGCTAAAAAAGTAATGTCAAAATAAAACAAAATAATCGCACTATTAAGATATTCCAAGAACTTAAATATTATGTTTTGATAAGCTATGATATAATTATGATGGTGATAATATGAAAAAAGCATTATTGGTAATAGATATGCAAAATGATTATCTATGGAAAAATAGAAAAAAGAAATTTTCTTATAGTACTGAAGTATTAGTTAATAATGTCAATGAAACTATAAAAAAATATAAAGATGAATGCGATGTCATTTATATATCACATTTGATACAGAACATAATCACTAATAAAATATTTTTTGGTTATTCAATTGCAGGAACAAAAGGAGCAGATTTATATAAAGATTTAGATATAGTATCTGATCTAAAGTTTAATAAGTATTTTTCAAATGCCTATAATTCTAAAAGATTTGATGATTATATGAAAAAAACTAACCATGATGAAATAATACTATGTGGATTAGATTTGTGTGGTTGTATTTATCATACATCTATAGGTGCCCTTAAAAGAAATAAAAAAGTTTATATTGTTGAAGACTCTACTGGTTGCAAATTTCCTAAGCAAAAAAGAGAAAAAATAAAAAAGAAATTAGAAAATATGGGAGTAAATTTTATTTAGAATTAACAACTTATATAATGGTGTATTAAATATATGGAGGTAGTAGATGAAATCAATATGTGATGCAAATTGCGAAGAATGTAATTTATATAAAAATAGTAAATGCAAAGGATGCATAGAAACAGATGGTTGCCCTTTTGGTAAAAAATGTTGGATAGCAAAGTATATTGAAGTCAGTGGAAAAGATAGATTTGAATCTATAAAAAAAGAATTAATTAATGAGTTTAATTCTTTTTTTATAGATGGTATGCCTAAAATAGAAGAACTATATCCACTACATGGAGAATTTGTTAATATGAAATATCCTCTTCCAAATGGAGAATATGTTAAATTATTAAATGATAATGAAGCATATCTTGGTAATCAAGTAGAATGTTTATTCAATGATGAAGATATAAAAAAATACTTTGGAATACTTGCTAATATGAATTTTTTGCTTGTCTGTGAATATGGAGAAAATGGAAATAATCCAGAAATAATTATTTATAAAAAAAGATAAAAACATATTGGAGAAAAAATAAATTATAGAACTAATAATAGTACAATAATTAAATAAGTTGTATAATTAAATAGAAGGAGAAAGATATGAAGAAAAAAATATTATTAAGTATATTACTATTAGGAGCACTTACTACAATTATGACTGGATGTGGAACAACAAAGAAAGAAGAAAAAGAAAAGATTGATTATCTAGTACTAGTAAATAAACAAAACAAGTTACCCGATAATTGGGAAGAAATAGTTGAATTATCTGATGCTAAAGATTTTGAAGGTGGAACAATTCAAGTTGAAAAAGAAGCTTTAGAAAAATTTTATGAATTAAGAAATGATTTATTAGAAGAAGGAGTAGATATTGAATTAGATAGTGCTTATCGTTCTGTTAAAAGACAACAAGAAATTTGGGATGAATTTACAGAAAAATATGGAATTGACTATGTTAAAAAATATGTAGCAGTGCCAGGATACTCTGAACATCATACAGGACTTGCTATTGATGTTTGTTTAAAGAAAGATGGAAAGTTTATTTATGATAATGATGAAATGATTGCAGAGCGTGAAATATTTGCAAAAGTTCATAAAAAACTTGCTGAACATGGATTTATTTTAAGATATCTAGAAGGAAAAGATGATTCTACTGGATATGCTTATGAACCATGGCATTTTAGATATATCAAAGATGTAGATGTTGCTAAAAAAATAATGTCTGAAGGATTAACATTAGAAGAATACTTAGAAAAGAATAAATAAAAGTTCGTAAAAATACGAACTTTTTAATTTTTTTTAAAAAAACTCTCTTTTTTTGGGCATTTTATTTATAAATGTCTTAAAAATATAATTGTAGTAAAAAAATGGAGGGTTTTATGAAAAAAATATTTATAGTACTTTTATTATTATTATCAATTGTAAATGTATATGCAGTTGAAAGTAGCTTTTCTGGAAAAGAATATTTGACTGGGATTGCATATACAAAATATGATGGAAATACAAGATATTATAGAAATGCAATGGCTATTATGAACAATGATACTAATCAAGTAGCATATTGTATTGAGCCTTTTTCCTTATTAATTGATAATACAAACTATTTTGGAGGAACTGGCTATGACTCTAGATTCGGAATTGATATAAACAAATGGGAAAGAATAAAACTATATGCATACTATGGATATGGCTATCCAAATCATATAGATAAGAAATGGATATCAATTACTCAATTATCAATATGGAGAGAATTATATCCAAATTATGAATTTAACTGGATAGATAATGTTAAATCAAGAAATGTAATTTACCCATATGATAATGAAATAAATGAATTAAAAGATTTAGTAGATAATCACAATATATTGCCATCTTTTAAAAACTCATATGAAATTGGAATAAATGAGGATTTAAAACTTACTGATAATAATAATGTATTAAATAATTTTGAACTAACTAGTGATGATTTCTCTTTTTCTATTAATAACAATGTGTTAACAATTGATTCAAAAAGTGAAGAAATGGAAGGAGTAATTAATTTTAAAAAGAATAAAAACATATATTCTAATGATGTAATGTTCTTTTATAGCGAATCAAGTCAAAACTTAATGCAAAGTGGTAATCTTACTCCAATTAATTATGAAATGAAAATAAAAGTTAATTCAGGAAAAGTAATAGTAAATAAAGTAGATAATGATACAATGTCATTTGATAGTCAAGGGAAAGCAAGTCTTGATGGTGCTGAAATAGAATTATTAGATGAAGAAATGAACCTAATAGATACTAAAGTTATATTTAATAATGTTTTAACATTTGAAAATTTAGAATATGGAAAATATTATCTTAGAGAAAGTAAAGCAGGACAAGGATATTATTTAAATAATAAGATATTTGAATTTACAATAGATAATGAAAATCTAAATCCGATTATAATAATAGATAATAATGTTATAAAAAGTAAAATAAAAGTAACAAAATACTTTGGAACTAAAAGTGAATATAATAATGGAAAAATGTCAAAAGAAAGTAATATTAAATTTCAAATAATAGATGATAATAATAATTTAGTATATGAAGATTTTACAAATGAAGAAGGATTAATTGAAACAACACTTCCCTATGGTAAATATACATTAAAACAAGAAAATACTACTGATGGATATGAAAAAGTAAGTGATTATGAATTTATAATTAATGAAGATAGTCCAAACATATATGAAATATCTCTATATGATTTTAAGATACAAACTTTTAATACATCAATTAACGTATATGATTATTTAATTAGTGCTACGAGGTGTTTATACAATGATTAAAATGTTTTTCTATCTTCTTATCTCATGTATTTCTTCTTATGCAGTATATACTTCATCAAATATAGATTATTCAAAAATAAATAAAAAAGAAGAAACAAAAATAGAAAAAGCTGAAAACTATATTATGAAAATAGAAATACCATCTATAAATCTTAGTGGAAAAATATATTCAAAAGACAGCAAAGAAAATAATATTGATAAAAATATTGTTATAATGGATGACTCTAGTTTTCCAGATGAGGATGGTGGAATAGTCATAATTGGTGCACATTCTGGTATTGGAAAAATTGCCTATTTTAAAAATTTAGATAAAATAAAAATTAAAGATAATATTGATCTCATATATAATAATAAGAAATACACATATACTGTTAATAAAATATATTTAGATTCAAAAGATGGAAGTATTGTTATTAACAATTATACAAATTCAAATAAATTATATCTATATACGTGTAATCCAAATGATAAAAACAACTACTTAGTAGTTGTTAGTGAAAGAATCTAATTAGGTTCTTTTATTATTTTGTTTTCTATAAGTTTAACTAATAAATAAATTAAATAAGATATTATTCCTAGAATAAATACACTTGTAATAACAAGATTAATATTAAATACTTGAGATCCATACATAATTAAATATCCTAATCCTTTTTTTGATGTTAATAACTCACCCATAATTACACCGATTAGAGACATACTAATATTTATTTTTATCGTATTAAAAATATTAACTCTATTTGCTGGTATTATTACTTTGAAAAAAATATCCTTTTTCTTTGCTTTAAAACTTTTTAATAAAGTAATGTAATTATTATTAGTAGTTACAAAGCTGTTATATAAATTAATAATACTTAATAACAAAGAAATTGATAATGCCATAATGATAATTGAATTAGTTCCAGTTCCAAACCAAATAATGAATAAAGGGCCCAAAGCTACTTTTGGTAAGGAGTTTATTATTGTTAAATATGGATTTATTATATCAGCAAATATTTTGTAATACCACATTAATGATGCAATTAAAAGGCCAATAAAAGTTGCTATAAAAAAGCTTAATATAGTTTCATAAGTAGTTATTAAAATATGATTAATAATTTCATTTATAGAAAACTTTAACAGTGTATTGATAATATTCATTGGACTAGAAAATAAAAACGAATTAACTATTTTAATATTTACTAAAAATTGCCAAATAACTAATAAACAAATAATAATACTAAACTGAGATATTTTTATAATTCTTTTTCTTAATTTATTTTTTTTTAAATAATTAATATGTTCTTTACTATACATTTACATCCAGTTCCTTCCATATTTGATTATAGTATTGTTCAAACTCTTTTGTCTTTCTTATATCAGTTGGACTAATGTCATCTTTATACACAATATTGTGGATAACTTTTACTATTGATGGACGTTTAGACAATACAACAATTTTATTAGACATACTAACAGCTTCACTTAAGTTCTAAAAGTCCAAATTTCCAATATAGATTTAATGGTGAAATATGAATACAGGAATCTATGTTAGAGTTTCAACAGAAGAACAAGCTTTAAATGGCTTTTCTATTAGAGCACAAATCGATAAATTAAAAATGTATTGTGAAGTAAAAGAATGGGTAGCAATAGATATATATAAAGATGAAGGAAAAAGTGGAAAAAATATAAAAGAAAGAGAAGAATTATTAAGATTAATAGAAGATATAAAAAAAGGAAAAATCAATAATGTTTTAGTATATAAAATAGATAGATTAACTAGATCGACAAGAGATTTAATAGATATGATAGATTTCTTTAATAAGAATAATTGTTCATTTAATTCTTTAACAGAAAATATTGATACAAAAAGTTCAACAGGAAGAATGTTTATAAAAATAATAGGTATTTTTGCAGAGTTTGAAAGAGAAAATATTGTTGAAAGAGTAAAACTGGGCTTAGAAAGAAAGGTAAAAGAAGGATATACAATTGCTAGTAAGAATTTAAGCTATGGCTATTGCAAAACAAAAGGTGAAAAAATTCAAAAAGTCAATCAATATGAATCATATGTAGTAAGAAAAATATTTAATATGTATTTAGAAAATTTTAACTTTACTGAAATAGCAAAATATCTAAATAAATATAATATTAAAACAAAAAACAATAAAAATTGGACTCCCAAAAACATTAAATTAATACTTATAAACTCAAATTATATAGGACTTGTAAGATATGGAATAAATAAAGAAAAGTATTTTGAAATCTCTGGTAAACATGAACCTATTATTAAAAGAGAAATATTTGAACAAGTGCAAAAGAAGATGACAAAAAAAATAAATATTTATAACCAAATATATTGTATGTGTGGAAATTCACTAAAAAAGAAAGAAATAATATCAATAAAAAATAGAAAATATAAAAGAAAGTACAAATATTATTGCCCTATATGTAAAAAAAACATAAGTCAAAATAAACTAGATAGGCTTATAAACAATGAAGTAAATGGTTGGAATAGTATGAATTATCAGCAAAAAAGCATAATTATAAATAAAAAAAATAGAATTACTATTAATTTAAATGATGTGTAAACAATAATTATGTAAATTTACACAAAAACTTATGTAAAACAATTTACAATTGTGTAAAATAATCATATGATATATATAGGTGATTAAGATGAAGACTTTAAAGATGTTATTTATTCATTCTGGATTTGTATTTATTATACTTGGCATATCAATTATTTGTATTGATAAAGTATCTGCTAATATTAAAAATTATTATGACGATTTAGAAAAAAGTAAAGAAATACAAAAGAGTGTTAATGAACAATATCAAGTTTTTAAAGAAGGGGCTAGTAAAGTAAAAAGCTCTATTGGTGTAGTATCTTCATCATTTAATTTTTATTTAGAAGAATTCGATACAAAAAATATTGAAATATTAGAAAAAGTATCTAATGTTGAAAAAGAAATAGAAGAGCTAAATGAAACTGCAAAGTTATTAACTAACAATTGCAAATATAATTTAAATAATAATGTAATGAATAATGAATGTAGTAGTTTTAAAATTAATTACAAAAATATGATTTCTTCATATGATGAAATGGTTGAAAAGTATAATAGTGTTATAGATTATTATAATGAGTATGCTAAAAAGAATAATAAAGAAATAGTTAATAAATATCTAAATAACTTAAGTGATAATGTAAAAGAAATGATTAGTGAAAATATGTAAAGGAGGAAATATGAAAAAGAGATTTGATTATTATAAATTTTTTTCTGTATTAACTCTTTTTTTAATGCCGCTATCATTGTCATTTTTTATAGTTATGCTTAATAATTATGAAAAATTTAGTTCAAGTTCGAAAACAATTATATTGTTATTAAATATTGTATTTTTAACAGTTTTTACTATATCATTTATAAAATTACTTAAACAAAAACGTATATTAAACTTAAATAGAGTTCCAACAAAAATTTTTGTTCTTTTACTTTTTACTGCATATGTTTGTGAAATTGGAACAATAGTAAATTTTGTTTATTACAATGAAGATTTCAAGTCTTGGATAATAACAACTAGTGCAGGTACTATTAACCATAAAGGATTAGCAACAAAAATATATAGTAAATATACAGTTGATGAAGTATTAGATGATAAAGAAGAGTTACAACCTGACATAATTGACTTTACAGTAGATTATGATATTAATCTATATGCAAATGAATATGAAAAACAAGTTTTAGAAAGAGAAGAAGGAGCAATTTATAAAGTAATAAAAATAGAAGGAAAAACAACTTTAACTGGATCACCTTATGTTGGATATTTAACAGTTATTTATGATCCTTCCCATGTTAAACTTGCAAAAAGTGAAGGGGCTGGAACTACTGAAGCTGCTTATGGTGAAAGACTTGATGTAATTGCTAAGAAAAATAATGCTTTAGTTGCAATTAATGCTGGTGGATTCCATGACCCAAATTGGAGTAGTAATGGTGGAATTCCTCATGGAGATGTATTTATAGATGGTAAACTTGATTCAACTTTCCCAAGAGCAACACTATTTGGTGGAGGAATAATTGGATTTGATAAAAATAATAAGTTAATATTAAAAAGAATGTCAGCTGATCAGTCAATTGAAGCTGGAATAAGAGATGCTGTTGATTGGGGACCTTTCTTAATAATAGATGGTGTAAACCAATATGAGGGATATCAATCAAGTTGGGAAGTAGGAAGAACTGCAATAGCTCAAAGAGCTGATGGAATAGTATTATTTCTTGTAATAGATAACTTACAAAAACATTCCACAGGAGTTAACTATTATGATGAAGCAGCTATTTTACAAAGATATGGAGCAGTAACTGCTGCAAATCTAGATGGTGGAACCTCAACAGCAATGGTTGAAAACGGAGAATATGTAAATTCACCATGGAATGGTTCTAGACCAACATTTAGAAGAATACCAAATGCATGGATTGTTGTAGAATAGGACTTTTAGTACTTAGGTTCACCTAAGTCATGAGTAACCATTATAGCAGTCTTTTTTTCTTGCTTAATTATTTTATGAAGATCATTTGATAATGATAAACGAGTCTGATAATCAAGTGCGGATAGTGGCTCATCTAATAAAAGAATGTCTGGATTAATTGCAAGTGTCCTAATTAATGCAACTCTCTGTTTCATACCACCAGATAATTCTCTAGGATATTTATATATAAAATCTCCTAATCCATACTTATTTAACAAATTAATAACTTTATTTTTATCATCTTGACTTACTTTACCATTTATTTCTAATCCAATTAAACAATTATCTAATATATTTCTCCATGGAAATAAAGAATCATTTTGAAGCATATATCCAATCTTTAAATCTTCTTTTAAATAATTTATAGTTCCAGAACTTTTATTTTCTAACCCTGCTAAAATTGAAAGAAGAGTAGATTTACCACACCCAGAAGTTCCAACAATTGAAATAAATTCATTTTCATTAATATCTAAAGAAATATTATCTATTGCTAATGTTTCACCATTAACATCATGATAATATTTTTTTAAGTCTCTAATTTCTAATAATTTAGTCATTTTTTATAAATTAAATCACTATATGGAACTTTTTCATCTAATTCATTTGCATTTATCATAATATCTTGTAAATGATTAAATGACTCTTCTTTAAACTCTGTATTGTTTGGCCATGCTTCAATTCCTTTATATCTATCTATTACTTTTGCTAAATCTTCAATAGAAGTATCAGGAAAGAATGAACTAATAGCTTCTGCAACATCTTTACTGTCATTTTGATTTACATAATCTAAGCCTTTCTGAATTGCTTTATTAAAATTTTCAATAACATCTTTATTTTCATCTATATAACTTTTTCTTGCACTATAAGATGTATATGGAACGACTCCACCTAATTCACCAATACTTGCAACAATATAACCCAATCCTTGTTTTTCAAGCTCAAGAGCATTTGGTTCGAAAAGAGTTACATAGTCTCCAGTACCACTTATAAATGCACCTTGCATTGCAGCAAATGCAATACTTGTATCAATGGTTAAATCTTCTTTGTTTATACCATTTTCTTTTAATGCCCATTCAAAAGTCATCTCAGGCATACCACCTTTTCTTCCACCAATTACATATTTACCAACTAAATCTTCTAATTTAAAATTTTCATTTTTTTCTCTAGATACCAAAAAGCTTCCATCTTTTTGAGTTAACTGAGCAAAAGTTTTTAAATAGTTTTCTTCTTCACCTTGATATACATATATAGTTGCTTCTATTCCAGATAATCCAATATCTATGTCATTTGACAATATGGCAGCAATAACTTTATCAGCACCACTTGCTAAAGTTAAATCAATATCTAAGCCATATTCTTTAAAATATCCATTATTAATTGCTACATATTGTGGAGCATAAAAAATGCTATGAGCTACTTCTGCAACTTTAACTTTCTTTAAAGAATTAGAATTATCTTTATTAGGTTTAAACAATGTTAAAATAGATATAAAAAATATGATAAAAATTGCAATTATTCTTATTAAATTCTTTTTCATAAATCCTCCTCATCATTCTATTTATTATATGCCACTTAATTTTTGTATGTGGGCTAGTGTCATTGATAAAAGAATAAAACTATGTTATATTTTGATTGGTGATTATATGAAAGAAAATAAGCTATTATACGATACTTACGAAAGACCTCCAACTGGAAAATTATTCATTTTAGCGCTTCAACATGTCTTTGCTATGTTTGGTGCAACAATACTTGTTCCAATACTTATAAATAAATCTGCAGGAACAGAAGTTATTTCAATTTCTACTGCGCTTTTAGCTAGTGGTATAGGAACACTTTTATATCTATTGTGTACAAAAGGAAAATCTCCAGTTTATTTAGGAAGTTCTTTTTCTTATATTGCTCCAGTTGTCCTTGCATTTAAAAAAGATGGATTATCAGGAGTTGCAACAGGAATAATTTCAGTAGGATTAATTTATATTATTATTTCATTAATAATAAAGAAAGTCGGAAAAAAATGGATAGATAGATTATTACCACCAGTGGTAATAGGTCCAATGATTATGATTATTGGATTATCCCTTGCTCCAAATGCTATTTCACAAATTGGTTTAGATGGTGGAAATATAGCTTGGCAAAATATTGTTGCAGCCTTAGTTTCGTTTGTAGTAACAGTAGTAGTTGCAATTTATTCAAAAGGATTTTTTAAAGTAATTCCATTTTTAGTCGGTATAATTAGTGGATATATTACATCAGTTGCCCTTGGAATAGTAGATTTTCAAGCAATTGAAAACTCGACAGTTTTATCTTTACCAAATATATTAATTCCATTTAAAGATTATACATTTAGCTTAGTTGGATTAATTACAATTTCTCCAATAGCATTAGTTTCAATTGCAGAACATATTGGAGACCATATGGCTTTATCAAGTATAATAGGAAAAAATCTAATAAAAGATCCTGGACTTGATAGAACAGTTTTAGGTGATGGAGTAGCAACAACTGTAGCAGGATTAATTGGAGGCCCAGCCAATACTACTTATGGTGAAAATACAAGTGTAGTTGGAATGAGTAAAGTAGCGTCAACATGGGTAATTGGACTAGCAGCAATTATGTCAATCATAATGTCATTCTTTGGAATAGTAACAGGAGCTCTATCAACAATTCCAGAACCAGTTTTAGGTGGAGTATCAATGATTTTATATGGCTTTATATCTATCAATGGTCTAAAAGTATTAATCGAAAAACAAGTAGATTTCAATGATTTAAAAAATGTAATAATTGCTTCAACAATGCTAATACTAGGTTTAGGTGGAGCAGTAATTACAATATCTAGTGGAGATTTGTCAGTATCATTAACTGGAATGAGCCTTGCAGCAATTGTAGGAATTATATTAAACGTAGTTTTAAATAGAAAACAAAAAATATAAACAATAAAAAAAGTGTAAATTATAAGAAATGTAACTGTAGTTTACACTTTTTATACTGTAAAACAAATATAAAGTGTATATTTATGTCTATTTAATGATTTTGAATATCAAAAACACTTTTTTATGATAGAATTATATTAGGTGATTATAGAATATGATTTATTTATTATCAATTAACATTTTTGTAATAATTATTCCAGTTGTGGTAGTCGCAGCAGCTGTCATAGCATTTTTACTATTTAAAAAGAAGAAAGAACCAATGAGTCCTAGTATTATTAAAGGAAAAAATGTTAGTGAATGGTCTTATCAAAGATTCTGTCTATTTTATGGTAGTATGGTTTTACCAGATAAAAACTTTAAGAGTAAACTTGAAAGTATTAAAAAGTCAATAGTAGAAGATAAACTTCAAAATATTGATGAGATTGCTATGAAAGCTGGATGTTCTTTTGATGAATGTATTTTAAAAATAAGATATTTAAAAAATAAAAGAATAATTGGAGACTATGCAATTGATTTATTAAATAGAAAAATAAGAGAATGTACTTTAGAAGAGACAAAAATGCTTGAAAAGTATCATGATTTAATATATGTAAAGCATTATCAAATAGAAGAAATGGCAACAGAAGTGCCTAACTATCACAATATGCCTGTAGCAATTTTAAAAGAAGATATTTTAAGAGATATAAAATATTTAAATGATAAAATGCTTATTAATGGTATAACTTTTAAAGAAAATGAAAAAAGAATTGTATACTATACAATTGAAAAGAATAAAAGAGAAGAAACACATAAGACAAAAAATTGTCCAAAATGTGGTGCTTTAGTTGGAGTACCAAATAATGGACAGGGAAAATGTTTGCTTTGTGGAACAATTGTGTATGATGGAAACCAACCAGAAAATACACAGGTGTAAATATGATAAATATTTTCAAAAATATATTTAATAAAGACTATATTGAACCAAAAAAAGGATTAATAAATGAATGGTCATATCAAAGATTTTCTAACTTTTATGACACAGTTATACTTCCTGATCCTAAGTTCAATGATAAGATTAATGATATTATAAATTGTGTAAAAAATAAAAAAATGGAAAGCATAGATGAAATAGCAAAAGAGTCTAATTGTACATTTGAAGAATGTGCAATGAAAATTAAATATTTAAAAAATAAAAGAGTATTTGATGATTACTTTATTGATCGAGTTAACAGAGCATTAAAAAAATGTAGTGTTGAAGATCAAAAATTGTTAGATAAATATTATAATATGTTATATTTTGATCATTTCCAAGTTGATGAAATGGCGATTAGAATGCCAAATTTGTATAATAGAAGTCTTACATCAATTCAAAAAGAAATATTTGATGATATTAAATATTTATATGATAAATGCATAATAAATGGAATAAAACTTGACGAAGAAAAAATGAAAATAATATATTATACTGTTGAAAAACACAAAAAGTCTCTTTTTTATACAACTATAAATTGTCCAAAATGTGGAGCATTAGTAGATGTATCTCGTGGAGGAAATGGAAGATGTGATTATTGCAATTCCATTGTAGAAGATAACTATTAAACATTGAGAAAATCAATGTTTTTTTCATATTCTTTTAAATTATTAATATATTAAATTGAAAGGAGTTTTTTGTGGATACTTATATAGTTCAAAAAGGAGATACTTTATATGGAATTGCCAAAAGATTTAATACTTCAGTTCAATCAATAAAAGAAATTAATAATTTAAAAAATAATACATTATCAATTGGTCAACAATTAAAAATAAAAAATAATGATGATAGTGAACCAGTTGAATGTATTGTTTACACAGTAAAAAAAGGGGATAATTTATATAGTATTGCAAGAAAATATGATACTACAGTAGATGAAATAAAAAGATATAATAACTTGAAAAGTAATTTATTATCAATTGGAGATAGAATTGTAATACCATGTAATGAAACTAATGACTATACGCCAGGTGGATATGTTTCTTATACTGTTGAAAAAAATGATACACTTTATTCTATAGCTAATAAATTTGGAACAACAGTAGATAAAATAAAAAAAGATAATGATCTTAGATCAAATACATTAACAGTAGGAACAGTATTAATAATTGACGATATAAAAGGAGTATCTTCTGTTTTAGAGTGCTATGGAAATAGTAGTGCTCCAATAAATAATAATGAATATGTTGTACAAAAGGGTGATACCCTTTATGGAATTGCTCAAAAATTTAATACAACTGTTAATAGTATAGTATTATCAAATAATTTAAAAAATAATAATTTATTTATTGGTCAAAAATTGATAATTCCAAATAATGATAATGAGATAATCCATACAGTACAAAAAGGAGAAAGCTTATACAATATTGCAAAAAAATACAATGTAAGTGTTGATCAAATAAAAAAGAAAAATAATCTTAGTAGTAATCTTATAAGTATTGGACAAAAATTAAAAATATAGGTGATTTATGGAATACTATTATGATAGTGAAGAGTTTAAAAATACTGGAATATATAAAAATTTTAATAATATTCATGATGGAACAGGAATACTTAAAATAGAAGCTTATACTGCTAGTGGTGCATATCCACTTAGTGATGTTTCTATAAAAATATCTAAAAAATTCGGAGATGACACAGTAATTTTTTATGAAGGGAAAACTAATGATTCAGGTATAATTGACAATATTATACTTCCAACAAGAAAAATAATAGAAGAAATAACAAAAGCATCGGATATTGTATTTACAACATATGACTTAGTTGCAAAATATCCAAAATATAATTTAGAAAAACAATATGATGTTTCAATCTTTGATAACGTAAAAGTAATACAACCAATAACATTTCCATTAAATGATTTAGTAGATGGTGATTTAGTTGAATAATAAAGTTAATTATCCAATAATACCTACAGATATTGTTGTACATTTAGGTGCTCCAGATGAAGCTGCAAGAAATATCTCTGTACCATTTTCTTCATATATAAAAAATGTAGCATCTAGCGAAATATATCCAACATGGCCAGATGCTGCAATAGAAGCAAATGTTTTAGCAATCATTTCTTTTACTTTAAATAGAGTATACAATGAGTGGTATCCTTCAAGAGGATATTCATTTGATATAACAGCATCACCAAAATATGATCAAACATTTATAGAAGATAAAGAATACTTTGATACTATATCAAAAAAAGTAGATGAAATATTTAATAATTACATATATAGAGAAGGACAAATACAACCATTATATGCAGTATATTGTGATGGAAGAGTAACAACATGTAATGGACTATCACAATGGGGAAGTGTAAGTCTAGCTAAATCAGGAAAAACTGCATTAGAAATATTAAAAAATTATTATGGAAATGATATAAAAATATTTAAAGATGCACCAATAGGAGAAATAGAAAGTACATATCCAGGATACGTATTAGAACTTGGAGAAGCAGGAGATCAAGTAAAAATAATACAAAGCGAATTAAATAGAATATCAAACAATTATCCATTAATACCAAAAATAGCAAAAGTAAATGGTTACTATGGAATAGACACAGAAGATGCTGTAAAAAAATTTCAAGAAGTATTTAATCTAAAAATTACTGGAAAAGTAGATTACTCAACATGGTATAAAATAAAATATATTTATAATGCAGTAAAAAGATTAAATGACTTATATTCAGAAGGAATAAGTGAAAGTGAATCAATTGTTACTTTTGTAAGTAGGCTTGAATATGGTGATACAGGACTATTAGTAAAAGGTTTACACTACTATCTTGGAGTAATATCTTATTTTGATCCAAATTTACCACTTCTTGAAATCAATGGAGTATTTAATGATAATACTAAAACAATGGTAATAAATTTTCAAAATAAATATGGTCTTCCTGCAACAGGAATAGTAGATGCACCAACATGGACAAAAATTAAAGAGATTTACTTTTCTACATTAGAAAATATTCCAAGTGAATATGTAAAATATAAAGATGAATTTTATCCAGGAAGAGTAATGTCAATTGGATTTAATGGAGAAGATGTAAAAAGGTTACAAATGTTTTTATATCAAGTATGTGAAAAATATAAAAACATTCCAGGAGTAAGAGTAACAGGAATATTTGATGACTTAACAGAAAAGTCTGTCATTTCTTTACAAAATAGATTTGGCATTGAAGCAAGTGGAGTAGTTGGACCAACTTTTTGGAATGATTTAGTTAACTATGCAAAAGAATAATTTTACTTTTTATAAATAATATGGTATAATATTTAACACTTAGGGGGCATAGGATGAAAACTATAGGGCTAGCAAGACTAGAAAACATTGATGTAAATAAATTTACAAATTCAGCAAAAATGAAAATAAGAAGAATGATATTTCCATTAACTAAATTAATTATAAAAGCAAATACAAAAATGACTACAAAAAGAGAAGTAGTAGTTGATAGACTACCAATTCTTCCAAATGATGAACAATTAATTTTTGCTTCACCCCACTATTATGCTGAAGATGTTGAATCAGCCTTAGGTACACTTCCAAAAAATGCATGGGTGCAGATAGACTCAAAAAATCAAATAGAAAACAATTGTAAAATGTATGGTGCATGGCTTAATGGAATGATTTATGTTGATAGAAAAGATGATGAAAGTAGAAAAAAAGCTTTTGATAAATTGAGGTATATTCTAAATAATGGAAGTTCAGTATTAATATATCCAGAAGGTGGATGGAATAATAAAGAAAATGAAATTTGTATGAATATATTTGAAGACACTTACTATTTATCATCTGAATGTGATAAAAAGGTTATACCAATGGCCTCAATTAGATCAGAAAAAGATGACAAAATACACGTAATCTATGGAGAGCCATTAGATTTATCAGAATTTAAAGCAAAAGAGTGGGATTCAAATTACTTAAAGGAAATCAAAAAAACTACTGCATGTTCTATAATACGTGATTCAATGGCTTCATTAAAATATGAATTAATAGAAAAATATAATGAACCATTAAAACGAAGTGAACTTAGAGAAGATATTCATGAATATTACAATAACGTAAGACTAAATGAATATATGAGAATTAAGTGGAATAATGAAGAAACACTAAAAAATGAACTTATTGAATATAAACCAACGACATATGTTAATACATATGAGGCAGTTGAAAGTATCAAAAAAGTAAATTCATATGAAAGATATATTAAAAGTATATTGAATGAATGTATAAGAGATTATGGACTTTCATATCTTGAAGCGAGTCAAATGTTTAGCACTTTAAAATTTGCTAAAGAACCTGAAAAAGCAACTGAATTGATTACTAAATTTAAAGAGACTATATGTTCAAGTGAAATATTAGATCAAATTAAATCATTAGAAACTAGTCCGGTTGAATCATATATAAAATCTTGTGAATTAAAAAAGAAAGAATATAAAGAAGATGTATGGGAATTTACAAATAATGTTCATCTAGGATTAGATAATGCTTCAATTATCGCTAAAATAGTAGCAGAAGAAGAAAACTCAAAAGAAGAAAATAGTGAAAAATCTTTTGAAAATTATATAGATAATAATTTTCAAATAATAAAGTTTTTAAAAAAAAGAAAATAATTATATAATAAATATAAAGTAATTAAGGGGGAAATGTGTGTGGGACAACAAACTAGTCTAGATAGACAAAAAAATAATAAAGAATTAACAGAAAGTAATATTTCAATTAGAATTAAAAAAATTATTCATCCAATTTTATTAAAATTAGCAGATTCAAAAATAGGTTATAAAATTAAAAAGGCATGTGATTATTCTGGAAAAACAGCAGAATTTTCAAATAATCGTCCTTTGATATTTGCATGTAACCATACAACATCATATGATATTCCAATTGCACTAAAAGCTATTAATGAACATACTTTCTTATTTGCAGCAAAGCAAAGCTTAGAAAAAGTAGATGAATTATTCTTTAATTTAAATGGTACAATTTATGTTGATAGAAAAGATAAAAATGATACTAAGTTATCAAAAGATGCAATGATTGAAACTTTAAAGAAGAAAAGAAATATACTTGTATTTCCAGAAGGAACATGGAATTTAACAGATTCTAATTTAATGCATGAAATGAAATGGGGAATTATCGAAGTTGCACAAAAAGCAAATGCATTAATTGTACCATTAGCGCTTAACTATAATTATGATACAAGAGTTTGTGAATATAGTTTTGGTAAACCAATAGATGTAAATAATAAAACTAATAAAGATGCAATTAGAGATGTTAGAGATGCAATTTCTACATTAAGATGGGAAATGTTTGAAAAAAATGGAACATTTGAAAGAAAGGACATTAATATTCTAGAAGAAAGAAAGAAAATAATGCATTCAATAGATGAATATCCAAAGCTAAACTATGAATATGAAAAATCTGTTGTATTTCATAGTAATCCTCAAGAAGATGAAGTTTTTGCACCAATAAAAAAATTAAATTATAAATAAGAATGTTAATCATTCTTTTTTTTTGATATAATAGTCATATAGTAGGTGAGAATATGAATGGTATTTCAAATTTATATATCCCTGTTTGTGGATTATTTATATCTATTTTATGTAATATATGCTTTTTTTGTAAAGAGAGAGTTAAAAACAGAGAAACATCAATCTTTGCTAGAATATTAATTTATAGTCTTGTTGACAGCTTGATGATGGTAGCAATTTTCTGCTTAGCTATTTGGAAAAGTAATTTAATACCACTTATAGAGTTTCTAAATAAGATTGATTATGCAATGTATATATTATGGGCAAGTAATTTCTTTTTATATGTTTACTATATAACTTCAAAAAATAATGAAAATAAAGCTAAATACTATGATTTCTTCTTTTATTCAACAACTATAATAGACATAATAGTAATGTTATTGATACTTATCTTAGGAGTAGATGTTCATATAGATGGAAATATTATGTATAGTGATGGCGGAGCATTAACGTGTACATTAATAGGTTGTGGAATTTATGTTATAGCAATACTAAGTTGTCTAATTCTAAATATAAAGAATATCTTTACAAGAAAATTAACACCATTATATGTTCTAATATTACTAATTGGACTAGTAATGGTTATTAATCAAATTGATAAAACAATTGTAATTATTTCAGCAGTGCTAGCCTATATAAATCTAATAATGTATTTCACAATAGAAAATCCAGATGTTAAGTTACTTAATGAAATGGAAAATGCCAAAGAATTGGCTGAAAAAGCTAACAGAGCAAAGAGTGATTTCTTATCTTCAATGTCACATGAAATTAGAACACCTTTAAATGCAATTGTGGGATTATCTGAAGATATAGGTACATATAAAGATCAAGTACCACCACAGGTAAAAGAAAATAGTGAAGATATAATAAATGCTTCTCAAACACTTTTAGAAATAGTAGGTAATATTCTTGATATAAGTAAAATTGAATCAGAGAAGATGGAAATAGTAGAAGTACCA
>CAMNJQ010000022.1 GCA_946541575.1 uncultured Clostridium sp.
AATGAAGAAGAAAGAAGAATCAATTATGTGGCAGCTACAAGAGCTAAAGAAAAGCTATATTGCTCTACATATATGTATTTCAATTCTCAAAGTATATATTCATTAAGACCAACATTCTATTATAACGAATTAAAATATGCACAAAAACAAATCGAGTTTTTAAAACGATAGGCGACTCATCATCGTGGTTAATAAAAAAGAAGAACAATTAAGTTCTTCTAAGCATTCAAATCTAATAAAGTTTTCTTTATATCTTCAGGGATGTCTTGACCAAACAATTCATAATAAGTAATACTTAATGTTTTGCATATAATAGGTAATACTTCAGTCTTAGGAGTATTTGAATCATTAAGAGATAACCATCTATCAATTGTTGAGTCGCTAATATTTAAAGCTTCACATAAATTAGCTCTATTAACTTTACCATCTTTTTTATTTAAATATTTCTTTAATGCTGTTTTAACAGCTACTTTATAATCTGTCATAAGAAGCACATCCTTCGTATATTATTATATCAAATATTTATTGTTATAAAAAGCAAAAAAATTACTAAAAGTAAGTTGATTGTTTACAACTTACGAAACGTATGCTATAATAATTGTAAACTTACGAAACGTATGTTATGTGGAGGATAGAATGGATAAATTAAAGAAAGATTTTATTGAAAGTTTTGGTGAAGAGAAATGGATAGAGTTAGAAAAGCTTAAGCCATTACAAGATGCAGTTGATTTAGTATCAAGAGAATATTTAGGAATAGATCCTATTCCAGTTGTATTTGAAAAAATTGAAGGAGATATATCTAGATATGATTTCAAATTACAAGCTATCATTTTAAATAGTAAATATATTAATGATTATGAAGAATTATTAGATTCATGTTTTCACGAACTTGAACATCATTGGCGGAGATTATATATAGCATGCAATGATACCCCTAAAGCAAGAAGATGGAAAAATGAATTAGAAAACTATAACAGATTAGATGTTACACAAGAAATAGAAATATATGATTATATAAATTCAAAAAGAATATTAAGTGATGACTAATAGGCTAACAAACCATAAACCTATTAATGACATGGATGAGAAAGGAAGGTGAACTTGAATGCCTTAGAAGAATTTGCTAAAGTTCTCGCTGAAGATATCAAAAAATATGTTGAACGAGGAGGATCTTTAGATGATTTAGATCCTAAAAAGATTTATCAAAAAGAAATGGAAGAATAAAACTTGAGGAAGGAGGAATATTGAGTATGGATTCTACATTTAAATTAAATAATGATAAAGCAGTTATATATGCTCGTTATTCTTCTGATAGTCAAACAGAACAATCAATAGAAGGACAAGTTAGAGTAATAAGAGAATATGCTGAAAGAAATAAAATCCAAATCATTGATTCATATATCGATAGAGCAATTTCAGGTCGTCGTGAAGATAGACCAGAATTCCAACGAATGATTAAAGAATCAAAGAATAAGGCATTTGGTTATGTATTAGTTTATAAATATGATAGATTTTCTAGAGATAGATTAAATTCATTATTATATAAACGTGATTTAAAAAAGAATGGCGTTAAAGTTATTTCAGTAACTGAATATATTTCTGATGATCCTCAAGGTATTCTATTTGAAAGTATCATTGATGGTTATTCAGAATATTATTCTGCTGAATTAGCTCAAAAAGTTAGAAGAGGTAATAGAGAATCAAGAATGAAAGGATTATTTACTGGTGGACCTGTGGTGTATGGATATAAGATAGTAGATAAAAAATATCAAATTATTCCTGAAGAAGCTGAAATTGTTAAAGAAATATTTTTAAGAGCTTCAAGAGGTGAAACATATAAAAGTATTGCAGAAAATCTGAGTAGACGATGTATTAAACGTCATGGTAAAGAATTTACAGA
Source organism: uncultured Clostridium sp. (assembly GCA_946541575.1). Classification (GTDB taxonomy): domain Bacteria; phylum Bacillota_I; class Bacilli_A; order RF39; family UBA660; genus RUG13868. The sequence continues at coordinate 1,901 of CAMNJQ010000022.1, forward strand.
ATCTTATTTACAGAAAATGATACATTATAAAAAATATATTGGAATAGTCGAAACAAATGGTGAGGTGTTTACAAATATTGTCCCTCCTATAGTTGATGAAAAAATATTTTATAAAGCATGGACAGAATCAGAATCTAAAAAGAAACGAGGTGCACATTATAAAAGAAAAGATGAATATCTTCTTTGTGGTAAAATATGGTGCGGTTATTGTGGAAAACCAATAACTTCAGAAAGCGGAACAAGCAGTCATGGAAATGTAATGCATTATTATAAATGTTCAACTAAAAAGAAATTTCATCAACCTTGTGAATGTAAGAATTTTCGGAAAGAATATCTTGAAGATATTATTGTTTCTAAAATAAAAACTGCTATATTAGAAAGTAGTAAGATGGAACAAATAACTGAATATTTATGTATTGCATATAATCAAACTATAAATGAAAGTAATTTATTGTCCTTAAACGAAAAGGAATTATCTCGAAATCAAACTGAAATTGATAATGCACTAAATGCTATATTATCAGGAATAACAAGCGAATCTTTAAAACAAAGATTACAGAAACTTGAAGAAGAAAAAAAACTTCTTGAAGAGGAAAATTTAAAATTAAGGATGAAGAGAGATTCTAAACTAACGCCAGAACAAGCATTGGATTTCTTAAGTAAGTTAATGAATTTTGATAGTACTTCATTTCAATTTAAGAAGAATGTTATAGATAGATTAGTCAATAAAGTAATTTTATATAATGACAAAATAATTATTGAATTAAACGACACTGATTTAAAGGTGCCATCAAGTATTGATAATGATGGTGAAATGGGTGGAAGTTCAACTCCATCCGAAAGTGGGTCACCATTTT
>CAMNJQ010000023.1 GCA_946541575.1 uncultured Clostridium sp.
TAAAAAACTTGGAGTTAATTAGTAAAAAGGAATATGTTTATGGAAAAAGAAAAGAAAGAAAAAACAAATGAATTAGAAAAGGAAAAAGGTGCAAAAACAAATAAACCAAAGAAATGGTTAATACCAGTAATAGTATGTGCACTAGTTTTAGTCTCAGTAGGAGGATGTTTCCTATATCAAAACATGGGCAAAAAAGATAATGTTGAGGGAACTATTAAATATGTTGGGGATGATTATTGGCTAAAAGATGATGATAAAGATAGAAGCTTATCGGTAATGAAAGGTTATGGCGAATCTAGTAGAGTTATAGAAAGACTTGAACCAGTTAAATTAACTCTTTCACCAGCTACTGCATATAAGGAAAAACATGTAAAATTTTATGGCCGACCAATTGTTGGAATAAATAAAGATGGTAGCTTTAAACTAGGTGATTGGGAAGCATTAATTTGTGAAGGTAATATGAAAGCGGGAGATCAAATATACACTTTAAAAGCAAAATTTGCGGAATTTGCTTTTAGTTTTGATATCAAATTAGGAACTGATTGGCCATATTCAGATATTTTTTGGACAATTGATAAAGGCCGCGCTAAAGATATAAATATTGACTGGGGTGGAACAGTTCGTCATTCAAAAATTAAAATTAAGGTAAACGGAAATACAATTGTAAATAAATCAAATTTATCTAGCCATAGTGAAAAAGTTTTATCATGTGACTGTCGAAATTAATAATCAAAAAGAACCAAATAGATAATTATTTGGTTCTTTTTTTATGTTAATTATTTCTTTGATTTCTATAAAAGAATATAAGTGGTATATATGTGTTAATTGGAAGTATTATTCCTAAATATTGAAAGTCCGACATTACTAGTGAATTATATATTGCATGATATGTTATAGCAAGCATTAGTAGAGCAAGTGTACCAGTATAGAATAATTTCTTTTTCTTTTTAACAAATGATATTCCAATACCTACAGTTGATGTACAAATACTGTGCATTAGTCCTGCTCCAAGAGTACGAATAATAGCCCATGGGATATCGATATTAGATGAATAAGCTGATACATTTTGAGTTAGCATATAAATATTTTCCATAATAGCAAATCCAAGTCCTACTGCAAAGGCACATTGGACTAGTTTTTGTTTGTCGTTAGTAAAACATAGGGCGAAAATAAGAATTGGTATTGCTTTAATTAATTCTTCTGCTATTGGGGATATAGTAGTGCAGTAATATACCATATCTTTTCCAATTAAATTATAAAGATAAGTATTAACATATCCAACTATTAAACATACAGTTAGTCCTATTAATATAAATTCAACAATTAATCTTGATTTCTTTTCCATTATAAATAGAGAAAGAATCATTGGTATTAAGAAACAAATATAAATAATAATATCTAGATTTTCCATTTCTCAACACCTTCTTTCAATATAGGTAATAATATTAATGTTATTATTCCTATTAGGATACAAGAAATGATATATAAAACTTTAATATCAGCATATAATCCTATTACTTCAAACATATTTAAAAACGTATAAATAAGTACAAGTATATTGTATTTTCTTATTGATCTTATGATACCTAAATCTACATCATAAATAATAATATGTTTAAAACAGTAGTAAGAACATTGCATCATAAATAAAGTAGTAATACCTTGTGTTATTAATAATTCTATGTTATTTACTTTAGTAATAAAGAATATATAAGTTAATAATACTAGTAATGGTGCTATTAAAGATATAATTCTTGTTTTTTGAAATTTTTTGGTTTTATCATCAACAAGTCCATCCATTTGCCCATAATTTGCTGAAAATAAAAACATAAATGTACCAACTATTCCAAGCATTCCTATATGAAAACCATCATTTAAAGTACCTTTGGTTAATACACTTACTACTTGAAATAGTCTAGCAAACATCATACACAAAATACTACATGTTATTAATTTTAAATATAAAGCTTTCTTTTCTTTGAAAAAGTGATGAATTCCATAAATACTTCCTATAAGTGAACATACAAATATTAGTAAATTCATCCATAAAACTATTTTCATTTTTCACCTCTTTATTAAAGTTTATTAATTATAATTTCATTAGATATTTTAGCATAACAATGCTTTTTTTTCAATTGTGGTAGGTGACTGTAAAGAAAAGTAAAAAGTTATGGTATAATAGAGATGATATATGTTGTAGGAAAGATGTGATGTAATGAGTGTGTTTAAGAAATTTTTTATAGAATTTAAAAGTATATTTACAGGTGAAGATGTATTAAAAGAAAATGAAGAACATGCTAATGTTGTTGTATCAACAATAATGATTAATATATTCTTTGTAGCATTAATAATATATCTATTAACAATAGTGGGATTATTTAATGTTAATAAAGGATTTATGCTTGATGCTACTTTAAGAAGTATTTTTACATTATTAATACCAGGTCTGATTGGATTAAAGCTAAAAGGAAAAGGTAAATATTTAAAATATATTTTGATTATTTGCTTAACATTATCAATTGGATCTATATATTCGATTCTTACTTACACATCAACTCTTTTATTAATTGTTCCAGTATTATTGGCAGCTAGATATTATTCAAAAAAGTTTACTATATTTGTTTCTGTTTTAACAATTGCTATGCTTGGTGTAGTAGAATATTTAGGAATATATTGTGGACTTTTAGATTTAAACTATGTAGAACTTCCTAAAGGAACTGTTATAACAATTGATACTAATATTTTAGATGCTGTTAAAGAATTAGAATTAAATAATAGTGATATAGTTAAGTATATAATGTTAGACTCTTACTTACCTAAATTATTTATATATGTATTTATTATTGCATTTTCATGTGTTCAAATATCTCAATCTGGAAAAAATATGTTAAAACGACAAAAAGAATTAAGTGAAGAAGGAGCAAGAATTGAATCTGAACTTAATCTAGCAAGAGGAATTCAAAACAATATGCTTCCAAGTACCTTTCCAGCATTTCCAGAACATAAGGAAATTGACATTTATGCAAAAATGATTCCTGCTAAGGAAGTTGGTGGAGACTTCTATGATATGTTTTTAATAGATGATAATCATCTAGCTATTACAATAGCAGATGTATCTGGTAAAGGAGTTCCAGCTGCACTTATTATGATGATATCTAGAACATTAATAAAAAATACAGCATTAAATAAATTTAGTGTTGATGAGGT
>CAMNJQ010000024.1 GCA_946541575.1 uncultured Clostridium sp.
CACTTGCCATTTTATCATCTCCTTTATTAAATTATAGCAAAGAAAAAGTAAACACATCTTTTTTGTGTCTACTTTTATCTTACAACTTCACTCTAAACTTATCTCTAAACTATTTTTCACTTTTCTTATTCGATAAAAAAGTAACTCTTTCTGCTATAACATCAACATAATACTTTTTATCATCATCTATTTCTACTGTTCTACTTTGAATTCTTCCTTTTACTCCAACAATGTCTCCTTTCTTACAATATTCAACAGTAGATTTAGCAACAGAATCCCATAAAACACAATTAATAAAATCACTTTCATATTCACCATTCATATTTTTAAAACTTCTAGGAATTGCAATTGTGATTCTAGACATTTTTTTATTGTTTTCACTTTCAACAAGTTCTGGATCCTTAACAAGTCTTCCAACCAAAACCACCTGATTTAACATATATTTCCTCCTTTCGAAAATGTAATTTATCATTAAAAGAAATAGAATACAAATCACAAAAATATTATATTTTTTAGAAAAAAAAAGAGAAATAGAAGAATTCTATATAAAAAAAGTGATTTTTAAACTATTAAAATATTAAATATAATAAAAAGAAACAATTTTAAATTTTTTTCAAAAAAAAAAGATTACTAATAATAGCAATCTTATAATGTCCTTTTTAATAACTGATTTAATTCTACTGCATATTCCATAGGAAGCTCTTCCCTAAATTTCTCAATGAATCCAAGTATTATTAATTCAGTTGCTTTTTCTTCTGAAATACCACGAGACATTAAATAAAATAACTTATCTTCACTAATTCTAGATACAGTTGCTTCATGTTCCAAGTTACTTAAAGCAGTTCTACAAATATTTGTAGGATAAGCATCACTCTTAGAATCTTTATCTAATATTAAAGAATCGCACTTAACAATTGATTTACTATTTATTGCTGATTCTTTTATATCAACCTTTCCTCTATAAGTTGCATTTCCGCCTAATCTTGCAATACTCTTAGATATTATTGTACTAGTAGTATTCTTTCCAATATGTATCATTCTTGCTCCACTATCTTGTTGTTGTTCATGAGTTGCCACACTTATTGTTATACATGTACCACTCGAATTATCTCCTTTTAGAATACAAGCAGGATACTTCATTGTTACTTTACTTCCAATATTACCATCAATCCATTCCATAACACCATTTTCTTCAACTAGTGCTCTTTTAGTTACAAGATTTAACACATTTGGTGCCCAGTTTTGTACAGTAGAATAACGACAAGTACTATTTTTCCCAACATATATTTCTACTACAGCAGCATGCAAACTAGAATCAGTATATGTAGGAGCAGTACATCCTTCTACATAATGTAAATGACTATTATCATCAACAATAATTAAAGTCCTTTCAAACTGTCCCATTCCCCTTGAATTAATTCTAAAATAGCTTTGAAGAGGTCTATCTAATGTTGTATTTGGAGGTATATAAATAAAACTTCCACCTGAAAAAACAGCACCATTAAGTGCAGCAAGTTTGTTATCTGCACTACTTACAATTTTAGAAAAATACTTTTTAACTAAATCTGGATATTGTTTCATTGCCATTTCAATTGAAGTAAAAATAACATTTTTCTGTACCAATTCTTCAATCATATTATGATAGATTACTTCACTTTCATATTGAACACCAATACCATCAAGATATTTTTCACTATCTATTACTCCTAAAGATTGAAATTCACACTTTATATTGTTATCAATTTTATCCCAATTAGTATTTATTCCATTTTCACGGCTTTTATAATATATAACTTTATCAAAATCTAAAGAAAACTTAGGTCCAAAGTTTGGCATTTCTAATTTTTTAAATAGTTCATAACTTTTAAGTCTAAAATCTAATACTTCTTGTTCCTCATGTTTTATTTCTGAAATTTTTCTTATATTTTCTTCATTAAGTCCTACTATTTCCATAAAGAACATCCTTCTTTCTAACTTCTATTTAGAGTTTATTATCTTTTTTATTGAATCCATTGGAAGTAATGCACACCTTTTTCTACTAGGTTGCTTATATACTTCATTATAAATATTAAGCTCACCCAAAACATCTTCATTATATGGCTTCTCATTTATCATTCTTTCAAAATTATCAATAATATTTTCTGCTTCATCAATAGATTTCCCATTCAATTCTTTTGTCATTACACTTGATGCAGAAGTACATATTGCACAAGCATCTCCATCAAACTTTACATCTTCAATTTTTCCATCTTTTATTTTTGCTGCAACAGTAATATTATCAACACATGATTCATTTCTTGAATTTACTTCCTTGTAACTAGAATCTTTTGGTATTCCCCTATTAGCAGGGTTTTGATAATTATCTAGTATTATATCTCTTTTTAATTTTACATCCATATTATCCCTCTATTCTTCCTATACTAGTGTATCTAGTATTTTATCTTGATTCATTAAAGCTTTAATTAATTCATCAATTTCTTCTTTAGTATTATAAAAATATAAACTAACTCGACAAGTATTAGTAGTACATATAACTTCTTGAAGCATTTTTGCGCAATGATTACCTGCCCTTATGCAAATATTAAACTGATCTAAATATATAGCCACATCTTGGCTAAAATAATCACCAACATTGAATAATAGTACTCCCGAATCATTTGACTCATTATATATTTTAATATTTGGTACTTTCTTTATTTCATCAATCAAGTATTTTTTTAATTCCATCTCATATGCATGAATTTTATCCATACCTATTTCTTTTAAATAATCTATAGCAGCACCTAATCCTATCACTCCAGCAATGTTTCTTGTACCAGCTTCTAGTCTAAATGGTAATTCTTTTAATTCAAAATCACCAGTACTAAAGAACATCTGATTCATTCCACCACCATATTCAAGCGGTACTAGATTATTTAATAATTCTTCTTTTCCATAAAGAACTCCAACTCCAGTTGGCCCTAACATTTTATGAGCAGAAAATGCAAGAAAACTAACATTCAATGAAGTAACATCTATTTTTAAATGTCCAATACTTTGAGTAGCATCAAGAACAAATAATATATTTTTTTCTTTACATATTTTCCCAATTTCATTTACAGGTCTAACATCTCCTATAGCATTAGTAATATGTGCTATAGATATGACTTTTGTTCTTTCAGTAATTGTTTTTTTTACACTTTCTATTGACAAACTATTATCATTTTCAAGATCAATGTACTTAATTTTAAATCCAATTTTTTTTGATAGTACAACCCAAGGAAGAACATTTGAAGCATGTTCAACCTTAGTTATTAAAACTTCGTCATCCTTCTTCAAATAATTAGCCATAAAGCCAAGCACTATCATATTTAAACTTTCAGTAGATCCTTTAGTAAAAATTATTTCTTTTCCACTATTTGCATTTATAAAATCTTTAACTTTAAATCTTACTTTCTCGTACTCATCATCTACTTTTAAGCTAATCTTATAGTCTCCTCTATGAGCATTAGCAGTATATTTCGTATAATAATCGGTAATTGCCTTAACAACACTTTTAGGCTTTTGAGTAGTAGCAGCATTATCAAAATATATTAATCCAGTATTAAATATTTCAAAATCTTCTCTATTCAATATATCACCTCCATTATTTATTAATTTTTTCTATTATTGAACAATAAATATCTCTTTCTTTTTCTGATAAACTCATACTATTTAATAAGAATGCTTTAATTAATAAATCATCGCATTCATTTATAGTAAGACCTCTACTCATCATATAAAATTTTTCTTCTTCACTAAATGTTCCAATATATGCAGCATGACTTGCTTCAACATCATCAGAATCAACTAATAAGTTTGGCATAATATTACTTTTCCCATTCTTTAAATTTATTATTTTATTATCTTGGGAAAGATGAACTTCATTAAGTCCCTTTTTTATTACACCATCAATAATAAACTTGAAATTATTATCTGAAACGTTTATACAATGATTTACAATCTTACTTCTAGTATTACTACTATTGTGATTCAATTCTTGTCTATAATTATTATCATCATAATTAATAACACTTGTATGATAATCAATTGAAGAATTATCACCATCTAAATTAATTAATATATCATCACTTGAATTAACTAATAATTTATTGATAACTACATTACAATCATCATCAATCAAATACTTAATTTTATTCTTAGTATTAATACATTTAATAAAACTTCTAACACATATTCCTTTTGCAATATGTATTGTTATATTTTTAGAAATATCATTTAAATCAACAATCATATCGGAATCCGTATCAATTACTAAATCATTAACATCGATATTATTATCTATTACTATTTTATTCATTTTCTATATCACTACCTATAACAGATGTATCAGAATATCCATTTTTTTCTATTTCAAATGCTAAATCATAATTTCCAGTTTTAACTATTTTTCCACATACCATCATATGAACAAATTGAGGTTTAATATATTCAAGAATTCTTGGATAATGAGTAATAATTAGTACAGAAGTTTTAGGATGTTCTTTTAAGTAATTATTAATTCCTTCACAAACTTTTCTTAAACTATCTATATCTAATCCAGAATCAAGTTCATCAAGAATAATAAAGCTTGGTTCAAGAAGTTCAAGTTGTAAAACTTCATTTTTCTTTCTTTCACCACCACTTGCTCCAACATTAATTGATCTATGAATTAATTCTTCAGGAATATCTAACTTTTTAGCTTTTTCTTTTATTATCTTAACAAATTCGAATAAACCAATTGCATTTTCTCTTCTAGCATTTATTGCAGTTTTTAAAAACTCACTATTTTGAACTCCTTCAATACTAACAGGATTTTGAAAAGAAACAAAAACTCCTAGCCTAGCAATCTCATCTGTAGTTAAACCGATAAGAGATTTACCATTCAACTTAATAGTTCCACTTTTGACTTCATAATCCTTATTTCCTAAAATAACCTTTGATAAAGTAGATTTACCAGTTCCATTAGGCCCCATAATAGCATGAATTTCACCATCATTTATTTCTAAATTAAAATCGTTTAATATTTTTTTATCTCCAACAACTACATTTAACTTTTTTATATTAAGCATAGTTTCACCTCTAATCGTTATTATTATAACAAAAATAAATATTTAAATAAATAAAATATAGTATAAAATATATTTTTTTAATACATAATAAAAATGATATTTGATTATTCACGAAAAAGGGAAAATTATCCCTTTTTTATGTTATTATAATGTTAACAGTATTAGGAGGAATTATGGATTGTTTATTTTGTAAAATTATTAAAGGTGAAATACCAAGTAAAACTATATATGAAGATGAAGAGGTTAAAGTTTTCTTAGACATTAATCCTACAACAAATGGAGATATGCTAATAGTACCAAAAAAACATTATGAAAATATTTTAGATATTGATAAAAAATTAATACCACACATTCATGAAATCGTACTTAAACTCTACGATTTATTAAAAGAGAAATTAGCTATTGATGGATTAACATTAGTACAAAATAATGGTCATGGACAAGAAGTTAAACATTATCACTTACATGTAACACCAAGATATACGAATGACAAAATTGTTCAAAATAGTAATAAGGACATTTTAGTAAGTTTAGAAGATGTTTATGAGCAAATAAAGAGTTAGAACTTTCTAACTCTTTTATAATGATATTACTTTAATTTTAGATTTTTCTTTGATTTTAGCATAGTCACTAGCTAATTCTGAAGCATCTTGTAAAACTTCTCTAGCATAGTTTGATATAGGCTTTTCAGTACCAGTAATAATAATATTTTTATGAGACATTTGGGTAGACATTGCAGTAAATTGTAAACTAGCAAATAATTTATTTGAATTAAATAACGATTTGTCTTTAAAGTACATTGTATATGCTTCTGATGTATCTAAATCTCTCAATAAATTATTAAAAGATAAATAATAACACTCTTCTATTATTTCATTTGGTATATTCTCATATTTTACAGAAGGATCACTTAACTCATCTATCTTATCATAATTTCCAGCAAAAAAATTTCTTAAAGTATTTGACCCAACAGCTTTTAATAAGAGAAAATTATGAAGAGATTTTTTTAAGTTTTCAGATAAATCATGATTTTTTACATACCACATATAAACACTATATAAATACTTGTAATGTTCTTCATCAAAAACAGAATTATCTACCGATGTTGTAATATTATTCCTAATTTTATCCAAAATTTTGTAATTAACTAACTTTACCAAAGTAAACTTATCAAATGACTCTTCTATGTTTCTGTTATCTTCCATTGCCATTTTCTTTAAAGATTTTAAATCTATATTATCAGCTATATCATCAACAAGTGAATTTGTATTTATAAATTGTTCCTTATACATTTCTTGTAATGCAGCAAATGACAAATTATCATCTCTTTCGTTAGATAATACTATTTTATTAATTAATACCCTTTCTTTTCTTATAGAACTTAATACTTTTTTAGTTAAATTATTATCCATCCAATTCACCTTCAAATTTATTCGTATTATAAACTAAAATTAGCAAGTTTTCAACACTTGCTAATTAAAAAAATATCCACCAATAATTATTGATAATAAAATATAAATTACAACAATTATGACAAATCCATTATTGTTTCTACAATTATCATTATTACCTTGCATAGGCACACCTCCTTATGTCCAAGAACCAATAATTATTACTAATAAAACAAATAAAACTAATACTATTGCATAAGATGAAGAATAATTATTCATAATATGTCCTCCTTTACCATAATCACTTTATTTTATGGATTTTTATAAAAAAAGTTCTTATAAATAACTAATTTATTTTAAATTATTGTTAATTTTTATAATATTTGCTATTATATTTATGTACGAAAGAAAGGAGACAATATGAAAAAGATATTAATATCAACATTAGTAGTATTATTTTTAATTACTGGTTGTAAAAAGATTCCAAAATTAGAGAATGGAAAAGAAGCTGTAGTAAGTATCAAAGATGATAAAATAGCTGTAGATGATCTATATGATGAACTAAAATCAAAATATGCATTAAGTATTCTTTTAGATATGACTGATAAAAAGATATTAGATAAAAAATATGAAACATCTGATGAGGAAAAAAATTACATTAATTCACAAAAACAAAATGATGAAACTTACTATAATGTAATTTATAGTCAATCATATAATACTTATGAATATTATTTACAAGCGAGATATGGAATAACTAGTCAAGATGAATTAGACGAAATATTCAAGTTAGATTACAGAAGAAATTTAGCAACAAAAGATTATGCAAAAAGCCAAATCACTGAAAGTGAAATAAATGATTACTATAACAATGAATTTATTGGAGATATTGAAGCAAGCCATATATTAATAACAGCAGATTATTCTGATAATGCAACTACTGAAGAACAAGAAACAGCAAAGCAAAATGCATTGAATTTAGCTAAAGAAATAATTGAAAAATTAAATAATGGTGAAGACTTTGCTGAACTTGCAAAACAATATTCAAAAGATGGTAGTGCATCTAATGGTGGTGCTCTTGGAAGATTTGGAAGTGGAGACATGACTTCAGAATTTGAAAAAGCTGCCTACGCATTAAAAGTTGGAGAATACACAAAGGAACCAGTAGAAACAAAATTTGGATATCATATTATATTAAAAACAAAAGAATATGAAAAAGATTCATTAGACAATGCTAAAGAAGAAATAATTAGTACTCTTACTGATAGAAAAGTTTCACAAGATACTAATATTTCATATAAAGCACTTGAAGAATTAAGAAAAGAATATGACTTTACAATTGAAGATTCAGTATTAAAAGAACAATATGAAAATTATACTTATAATACATCAAATTAATTAAAAAACCACTCTATAATAAGAGTGATTTTTTTTACAAAAAAAGTATCAAATTAATTGATACTAATAATCTTGCCCTATAACTTGCTTATATTTTTTTATTTGTTCATTTATTTCTTTGCACCTTTTTATATATTCAGAATCACTAATTTCTTTATTATTATAACGCTTTTCAAGTAATTCTTTAGCTTTCTCTAAATTACGTATAGTTGCTTCATAAGTTGCATTTCTTTTTGCACTAATGTCATTATTAAAAATCATTTATTCACTCCTATTCTTGAATTGTAAGATAATTGGGGTACCTTCTAATTCAAAACTTTCTCTTAATTTATTTTCTAAATACCTTTCATATGAAAAATGTACAAGTCCTTTATTATTAACATGAAATGTAAATTTAGGTGGTTTTGTTCCAGACTGATTTGTAAAATATATCTTTAATCTTTTTCCTTTATATGAAGGAGGTATATTTAATAAATATGCATCATTAATAGCATCATTTAAAACATTAGTTGGTATTTCTCTAACTATATTTTGACTAACTTTAATAACTTCAGGCATAATTGTATGAATTCTTTTCTTCGTAAGTGCACTTGTAAATACAATTGGTACATAGCTTAAAAACTGAAACTCATTTCTCACTTTTTTAATATATTCTTTAATATCATCATTTTCTACTTTATCCCATTTATTTACTACTATAATTAAGCCCTTACCTTTTTCAAGTACATAACCTGCAATATGCTTATCATGTTCAATAATACCTTCCTCAGCATTTATTACCAATAGGCAAATGTCTGATCTTTCTATTGCTTTCATACTTCTTAGTAAACTATACTTTTCTATATTTTCATATATTTTACCTTTTTTTCTCATCCCGGCAGTATCAATTATTACATACTCTTCATTATTATATTTTAAAACTGTATCAACAGCATCCCTTGTCGTTCCAGCAACATCACTAACTATCACTCTTTCTTCATTAAGTAATGCATTAATTAAACTACTTTTACCTACATTTGGACGACCTATAACAGAAAACTTTAATCTTTTATCTTCTACATAATACTCTTTTTTATGAATATTTTCCACAATAGCGTCCTTTAATTCATAAAAGCCAGTACCATGTTCCCCACTTACAGGAATATAATCATCAAAGCCGAGTTCATAAAAATCATACATATTCTCTTCAGATTTTTTATTATCAATCTTATTAATAACCACAATTACTTTTTTCCCACTATTTCTTAGCATATCTCTTACTAAAAAGTCATTTGAAGTTAATCCTTCTTTTCCATCAACTACAAATAATACAACATCTGCTTCATCAATAGCAATTTCGGCTTGAATTTTAATTACATCGTTAAATTTCTCAGCAGCCCCATCAATACCACCGGTATCTATCAAATTATACTTATAATCTTTATATACTGCCTCGCTATAAATTCTATCTCGAGTAACTCCAGGCGTATCTTCAATAATTGATATTTTCTCTCCCACTAATTTATTAAATATAGTACTTTTTCCAACATTAGGTCTTCCCACTAATGCTACTGTTGGTAAACTCATAGTATCACCCCTTGACTCGTGATTATTATATCACAAAAAAGCTTCATTGTAAATTAGTGTCAACGTAATAATACTCACATAAATTAAGTACATCCCTAATATTCAATTTCTTACAACTAAATCTCATATTTTTATACTTTTTATTTAGCATAACATCTTTGATATTAACAATTACTGTACTTTTTTCTTTAACTATATTTATATCTATATGATTATAATAATAATCTTCATCATTTTTCTTTATAAACACAAAAATACTAACAAATTCATTATCATAAAAAATACTAACATCATACGATCCATATATATTATAATTATATCTTTGTTTAATAAGATATAATATTTTTTTACATTGATCATTACTACTACAATTCAATAATTTTCTATAAAAAGTATTAACTTTAACAACTATTTTATTATTAAAAAAGTCAATTTTAATAATTATCACCCAAAATAATATTATGAAAAAGAAAAAAAACGCATTACTGCGTTTTAATAAACATACTCATTTACACTATAAATTGTTCCATTACTAGATTGAACATAAATATCATTATAACATTTTGAAGTTTCACTATTACATGAAACACCTTGATAATACTTAACAATATCGTCTAACAAAGGTAAAGACATTTTATAACTAAATGTTACATCATTCATTTCTTTTTTTGCACGCATATATTCAACATTTCCATTTTCTAAAATAAATGCTACATAGTCCTCTTTCTCGTCATCATTTAAGTAATTAACAACAATATCAACAACATTAGAATCAAAAGAAATTATTTCACTACTAACCCTCTCACCACTATAGTATTTTGTAAACTCTAATTCATCATCATTAACACCATGATTTATAGTATAATAGCTATCATCATCTATACCATAATAAGTAGTTTTTAAATTATAACTAAGATTTCCTTTTTTAGGGTTTACATTTTTTTCATCAAATTTAAGGCTATCATTTAGCCCTTTTGCTGCAATTACTACATCACTATTTTCAGACTTTAATACTTTTACTTTTTTAGGATTAATATCTTCTGATAAAACAAATCCTCCAATAAACGCAATAAATGATGTAACAAGTGCAACAACAGTGATTAATGAACCTTGTCTATCTGCCTCTTTTTTCTTACTTTCCATAATCATTCTCCTCGTATCTTATAATTTGATTATACTATTTGATTCTATCATTTCAATATTTTTCTAACTCTTTTGTGTCAATTTTACAAAAAAAAGAATCAAATGATTCTATTTTTCTACTATTTCCTCTATAATTTTTAATACTTCATCTCTTCCTAATTTAGTAACACTAGAAAAAGCTACAATATTATCACCAACTACAATATCTAAAGTATCTTTAATTTGTTTCATATTTTTTTCTTTTTCTTTAGAACTTACTTTATCAGCCTTAGTAGCAACAACCGTAACTGGAATTTGATAATATTTCAAAAAATCATACATTAATTTATCATCACTAGTTGGTTTATGCCTATAATCTACCAAAAGAAAAACTCTTTTTAGCTCCTTCCTCTTTTCAAGATATTCTTCAACCATTAAGCCAAATTTTTTTATTTCCTCTTTAGAAGTATCAGCATAGCCATAGCCAGGAACATCAACAAGATAGAAACTATCTTCAACATTAAAAAAGTTTATCGTACTTGTTTTACCAGGCTTAGATGATATTCTAGCCATATTTTTCTTATTAATTAAAGTGTTTAAAAAACTACTCTTACCTACATTACTTCTTCCAAGCATAATGAATTCTGGTAAATTATTATCGGGATATTGACTTCTTCTAACCGCACTAATTGTTAAGTTAACATTATCAACTTTCATATTAGTCCCTCTTTTCTTCTAAATATTTTTTACAAAGATTATCTAAATCATTTATTAAAAGTTGTACATCTTCAAGAGTTTTTACTCTTGCACCACTTGCCATAGCATGTCCCCCACCATTATAATGTTCTGCTATCGTATTAATAACTGGTCCTCGAGATCGAATATTAAATTTATATTGATTATTTTTTACATCTTCTGAAATAGTTGCCCATACAATTACTTCATCAATATTATTATAATTATTGACCATATTACCTGCTGATGAAGAATCCACGCCATACTCCTGTAAAGTATTATTTGTTATTATCACATAAGCTAACCCATTATCTGTTAAAGTCATATTCTCAGAAATGTATCCTTGAAATCTCACTTCACTAAATGGTCTAGCATATAAATGCTTATATAACTCTTCTATGTCAATTTCATAATCTTTAACTAGTTTTTCTACAATTCTAAATGTCTCAAAAGTCGTATTAAATAAAAACCTATTAGTATCTGATACTATCCCATAATATAAATACTCAGCAGTTTCTTTATTGTAATTAATATTATTTTCAACAAAGAATCTTAACACTAATTCTGAAGCACTTGACGATTTTGTATCGATATACTCATACTCACCAAACTTGTCAATAAAAGGATGATGATCAATTTTACAAACATTTGGGAAACTATTAAAATTAGATATATCAACTCTTTTTTTATCTGGAGTATCAACCACTATCAATAAAGTATTTTCATTATTGGTATCCTCATACTTATCTAATTTAGGAAAATAATTATATCTAGAACTTTTTGTTCCAACTGCATACACTTTTTTTTCAGGAAAATTTAAATTTATTGCCGTCTTTAACGCAAATTGGCTACCTAAAGCATCAGGATCTACTCCAATATGCCTTGCAATAACAATTGTGTCATATTTTTTTATTTCCTCATATATTTTTTTTAACATTATAAAATCCTATCTATTTATTATATTTAATGTATCTCTTGCAATCATCAATTCTTCATTTGTTGGAACAACATATACTTCTACAGATGAGTCATCAGTACTTATCTTAGTAAACTTTCCTCTTACATTGTTCTTTTCTAAATCTATTTTAATGCCTAAACAAGCAAGTTTCTCAATTACTTTTTGACGTGTTTCAGGGCTGTTTTCACCAATACCAGCAGTAAATGCAATTGCATCTACATGTCCTAGAAGTACATAATATTGAGCAATATATTTAACAATTGAATTAACATACATTTCTTCTGTAAGAATACACCTTTCATTTCCCTCTTTAATGCCATCCTCTATATCACGAGAATCACTACTTAATCCAGAAACGCCCAAAAATCCTGATTTCTTATTTAAATCATTCATTATTTCATTAGCACTTTTTCCTTCTTTTTCCATAATATAAGGTACTATTGAAACATCTATATCACCACTTCTTGTTCCCATCATAATTCCAGCATGTGGAGTAAATCCCATAGAGGTATCAACACATTTTTCATCTTTGATAGCAGTAATACTTCCACCATTTCCTAAATGACAAGAAATAATATCCAAATCTTCTTTTCCTAATTTTTCTTTTAAAGTTTCTGCTATAAATCTATGACTTGTTCCATGTGCTCCATATTTTCTTATATGATACTTTTCATACCATTCATATGGTACAGGATATAAGAATCTAGCTTTTTCGATAGTTTGATGATATGCAGTATCAAAAACTACAACCATAGGAGTCTTTGGTAAAACTTCTCTAAATGCTTTGATACAAATTGCATGAGCAGGATTATGAAGTGGAGCATAATCACTAAATCTAACTATATCATCAATAACTTCATCAGTTACCATTACAGACTCAGTATACTTATCACCGCCATGAACTATTCTATGTCCAACTCCTTCTATTTCTTCAAGATTAGAAATAACACGTAACTCTATTAATTTTTCTAGTAAAATCTTTACAGCAGTAGCATGACTATCTAATTCTTGTTCAACCTTAATTTTGTCACCTTTATATTTTAATGTATAAGTGCCACCTTCAATACCTATACGCTCGAATACACCAGATATTAGTACTTTTTCATCATTCATATCAAACAAAGAGAATTTTAAAGAACTACTTCCAGCATTAATTGACATTATTTTCATACTTATCCCTCTTTTCAATATCAATATTCTATCAAAAAATATAATTTTTGTGAACACTTTTTAAATAAAGAAAAAGAATGATAAATCATTCTTTTAATTATTTACAATGAAATCCAAAATTATTTTCCATTAAATCTTTCATTTTAACTATAGAATTATATTCCTTATATTCAAAAGTTACATCTAGATTCTTACAAGATAAAATAGCCCTATTATTTTTCTTTTCAATTGTACACTCGTCTTTATTACTAAAATAATCATACATTTCATCATAATTTTCTTCAGTAAATATTTCTGTATATTTTTCTTCAAAAGATACTAATATTTTATTATCTATAAAATCAAAATAATAATCTCCTTCTCCAGTACTTTCATCTCCACATAATTCTATTTTATTAACAAATTCAGTTCCATCTGAACTTTTAGAAACAAAACTGCATACATCTGTAATCAATGTCCTACTACCGGTGCATTCCAAGTCATATTTATTTCCACATCCAGTTACTAGAAAAATCAAAAAAATCAAAAAAAGTATTTTTTTCATATATCCTCCATGATATTTTTCCACATTTATTGTTATTTATTTTTAATATCTATTACAACGTATTCTGCAACTGTTCCTGTTTTAAATTTAACTGCCCAATCCCCAATGCCTGAGCTAACGATGAAAGTTGTATCACTTCTTTTTTCTATTCCATAAATTTGATCATTTGCTCCAAAAAGTTTATCAGTTATTTGTAATGGAAACACCTGTCCACCATGAGTATGCCCTGATATCACTAAATCCATATTAGCTTCTTCTTCATTATCATAATCATTTGGTTCATGATCAAGAACAACAACATATTTATCATTATCTATTTCGCTCATTAAAGATTGTGCTGTAGCCCTACTTCTTACTTGTGTGTCCTGTCTTCCTAATAAGTAAATATTTCCTACTATATCTAGTCCTTCATCTTCTAAAATAACTACATTATTTTTTTGTAATTCTTCTCTTAATTCTTTATTGCCATATGACCTATAGTTGTAATATCCTTTATCATGATTTCCATAAACAAAATATACACCATATTTTGTATCTAAGATTCCAAGCCCTTCACAACTTCTAACCATATCTTTATAACTTGTATCATCGTCAACAAAATCACCAGTTACTACAACGATATCAGGATTAGTTTTATTTATTTCTTCCATATAATGATAAAAATCATCACCATTCATAGTAGCACCAACATGGCTATCTGTTACTTGGACAATTCTAAAGTTTTCTACACCTAAATCTTTAGTAGCAACCACATCATAATGAGTTTCTATAACATGATGTGCCAAATAATAGCCATACCCCAAATATAAAATAGTGACAACTAAACAAACTGCTAGAGTTATCTCTTGTCCATTTTTTAAATCTACTTTTCTTTTAAAAAGACATACTAAATGATAAATAAATTCGCCTAATAAAACTATTACAAATAAATGAAGAATTATGATATTTGTATTAGTGGAATTCCAAATAAATAACAAAATTGTAATATACAAAGGAATAAAAGAAATAATCCAAGACAACTTTTTATTTTTCATTTCTTTTAAACATTTAATTTTATGTAATCTAGTAGCCAAATAAATATTTGCAGGAAAAAGTACTATAAATGTTATAGTAAAAACTAAAATCATCCAGTAGTTCACAATTCATCATCTCCTAGATTAATTTTATAATATCATAATTCAAAAATCTATTTATTTTTTATTATACTACCCATATTTCTACTATTTGTGAATCAAAAAAGATGTACGATAGTACATCTTAATTATTATTTTAAAGACTCTATAAAATTATTTATTTCTTCACTATTATCGTAATTGAAAGAATATCCAATACCTTCATAACCTACTAAAATATTTGAAGTATCGTCTGCATAATATAATGTAAATATTTTATTTGATTGAAATTCATTAGATTCTGGTTTGTCATTAACTGAAATAATATATGCAACGGATTTTGGCATACATTCACCAATCCATGAAGATGTAATATTTTTTTCAAGAGAATCTGCATTTTTTAGTTTATTAACAATTGTATCAATTGAATCATTAGATATTATTTTTCCAGTATTTGTTATAATTGGTAATTCTCCTTCAGGTCCAGGAGTTGATGTACAAGAAATCTTAACTGCTTTAAATTGTCCATTTTGTAACTTTGATTTTAATGCTGTTTCCATAGCATCAAAATCAAAATCTAATTCATTTGCTTTAACTGGAACATTATTATTATCTTTATTATCATCTTTTACAAGCTTGTCTCTAAATACATATCCACATCCAAACGATAAAACTATAGCTACAACAATTACAATTAATAAAATTATTGTCGTTCTTTTCTTTTCCATTTTGTTATTCTTAATTTCTCCTTTTTCTTCAGTTACTATTTCATTTTTTTCTTCTTCCATTTTTTTCCCTCCAATACTAATGGTAGATATTTATTTTTTTAAAATCATCTCTGCACAATCCCAATATTCATCGTAAAATTTATATGCATTTTTCTCTACTTTTATAGTTTGAAACCCAGACTTTTTATAACATTCATAAGCATTTATATTATTAGTAAATACACCTAAATTTATCTCTTTAGGATTATAATTATTTTCTGCATACTTAATCGCTTCTTCTATAATTTTTCTCCCATAACCACTTCCTCTTTTATTACTATCTACAATAATAAAACCAAGCCTTATAATATTTTCTTGATTATTTGGGTGTCTTAATATTAAATGTCCTATTACTTTATCATCATGTTCAAAAACTAAAGGATAAAAGTTATTCTCTTTCTCACACTCTAAATAATTATTATTCATATCACTTTCGTTTATTGGATAACTTTCATACCTATCTGCACTCCAAAGCCGAAATTCCCTCTCATTCTTTATCCAAGAAAGAATTATTTTAGCATCACTATTTTTATATTTTCTAATTTTCATTTTTATAATCTATCTATTCCTTTTTCTACTTTCCTATCTCTAACCTTTATTATTATAAATACTAAAACACTAACAATTCCAACACCTATTAAAAAGTACTTAGCTATTTCTAATCCACCCTCATCTAATTTGAATGAAGCTTTAGTTTTAGCATCTATTGCTTCTTTTTTTACAACATTAACAACATAAGTTTTTTTATCACCATCTTGAGCTGTAACTTCAACTACAACTTTATTATGGTTTTCTTCTAAGTTATCAGCACCAGTAATTGTATACTTAGCATTTATGTCTTCTGGAGCGGCAGTAACAACAAGTTCATTAATATCAGATGGTACTTCAATTTCATACATTTTTTTGTATGGATCAAAATTAATTTCATATCCATTTATCTCTAACATTTTTAAATTGTTATTGAACTTTTGTGTATTAACTTCTTCATTTTGATTTGTATTTGAATTTGACTTTGCTTGGTTTTTTATACTATTACTACTAGAATTTGATTTTTCAACAATAGACTTCACTTCTTTCTTTTCATTAGAAGTTTTCGGATTAATAGTAATAGTAAATGATTCTGGTAAATATCCATTTAATAATCTTGCTTCATCTTCTTTGATATCATTTACATCTTCAACATATGGTAATAATCCTGCTACATATTCATTAGCTTTTACTATTGTTGTTTCACTACTTGTATCATTAATGTAGAAAGAAATAGTAAAATCAATATATCCACAACAAAGAATACCATCAGTACATCTATTCTGATTTGTACCATCACTAACTGTTGCCATCACAAAATATTTATTATCCGTAGTTTTCATTAATGAACTATCCCATCCAGAAGGAGTTGAAATTCCAGTTGGAAGTAATATTTTGTCATCGAAGATAACTTCAAAAGAAACCATAAATAGTCCTTCTTTTGAAGTTTTACTTGTTACATCACCAAAACTATATCTAAAATTTACATTAACTTCATCATTTACAGTCGCATAACTATTTCCAGTAATAGCAACCCAACTGCTATCTGCTTTTACTGAAACTGGAAAAACAACTAGAATAGTCATAATAAAAATCAATAACTTCTTCATAAAAACCTCCCAATATAATTATAATAGGTTATTATAATTATACCAAAAAAAATAGATAATATCATTAATTATCTATTTCTTTATTAAAATAAAAGTAAACTTTACTATTTATTTCTTCCTTTATCAATTAATCTTTTAGTCATTTCACCGCCAACAGTTCCATTAGCTCTTGCAGTTGAATCAGCACCTAAACTAACACCGAACTCATTAGCAATTTCATATTTCATATTTTCCATTGAATTATTTGTCTTTGTAGTTTTTGAACTATTATTTGATTTCTTTGTTTTCTTTTTCATCGTTTCACCTCCTACATTTATAGGATGTGTTCTTTTTTAATTTTTATACTTTATAATAATTCATCAAATTCACTTTTTTCTTTTTCACTTATAGTAATAGTCTTGATATTTTTTAAAGCATTATTTATCAAATCTTTATAATCAAATCTAGATTCTATTTCCTCGCAAATATTTAATTTTGGATTAATTACAGGATGTTTTGGAACAAAAACCGTACAACAATCTTCATATGGCAAAATGCTAATATCATATGTATCTATTTTACGAGCAATTTCCATAATTTCTAGTTTATCTAAACATGCTACTGGCCTAATAACAGGCATATTAGTAACACTATTGATTACATTCATACTTGTCAGTGTTTGACTTGCAACTTGTCCAATTGACTCTCCGTTTACAATTGACAAACATTTTCTTCTTTTAGCCATTCTCTCAGTTATTCTATACATCATTCTACGCATAATTGTAATAACATAATCTTGATCTGCCTCTTTATAAATCATTTCTTGAAGCTCTGTAAAAGGAACAATATGTAACTTAATACTTGACGTATACACAGACAACTTTTTACACAACTCTATAACCTTATTTCTAGCATTTATGCTTGTATGAGGAATTGCTTCAAAATATAAAGCTTCAATATGTACTCCTCTTTTCATTGCAAGATATGCTGCTACTGGAGAATCAATTCCTCCACTAAGCATTAACATTGCTTTTCCTAAAGTATTGTTAGGATATCCACCCAACCCATAATAGTAATTCGTGTAAATATAAGTATACTTTTCTCTAATTTCAACATTTACCAATAAATCAGGATTATGAACATCTACTTTAATATCTCCAATATTTTTTAAAATTAATCCACCTAATTGACGAGAAAAGTCCTGACTTTTAATAGGGAATTCCTTATAACTTCTTTTTGTTTCAACTTTAAATGTTTTAAACTTTTCCTTTTTAACTATCTCTAAAACATTATTTTTAATTTCTTCTTCATCTGTTTTTATTTTATAAGCAACTAAATACTCATGAATTCCAAAAATATTATTAACTCTTTTTAATATTTGCTCTAAATCTTTTTCATCAAATTCTATATACATTCTAGATATATCTTTAGAAATTTTCACATTATACCCAGATAATTTATTTAATATACTTTTATAAAGTAAATTTACAAAAAAGTTTCTGTTTCCTTTTTTTGTAGTCAATTCACCATATTTAATTAATATTACTCTTTCCATACTCCACCTACTAAAAATAGGCTTTTACACCTATTTTACTTCTACTATATATAATTTACTTTCAACATGAATAATTGATAAAGTTACTTCCTTAGGAAATCCCATATCTTTTTCATATTCAATAGACACCTTTGCTGTATATCCGTTTTCATCTTGAATTTCACCATACTTCAACGGATTTTTAAGAATTTGAGTTACATTAGCACTTTTTACTTTTGGTAGCTCTTGTTTCCTATCGCCATAAACATTAGACTCAACATGTTTATAAATTGTATCTGTCGCTTTTAAAATAAAATTTTCTTTCATCTCAGCATATATAAAATCAAGTCCACCAACATCAGTACTTGTAGTCTTATCTTTTAATGAATAAAAATCTACAACAAATAATTGTGATAATATTTTGGCATATTCTTCTTCATTAACTTCTTCCTTTAATAGCTCTTCTTTTAAATGGGAAAAGTATTCTTTATATAATTCAGATTTATTATCGTAAAGTACATAATCAAATTCTTTTGTTTGAATATTATCTACAGTTTTAACTTCATCAACAACTGGTTTTGGATCTTGATTTTTCGATGCTTTATAATATGCAAATGCAAAAAGAATTACTGCTAATAAAACTAATAATATTACAATTATTTTTGTATTTCCCTTTTTCTTTTTCATGTTAATTTCCCTCTACCACTTTATTTTCATTTACTACTTCTAATCTAGAATTCTTAATTAAATCATACACTAAAATATCATTAGAAACAGATAATATCCTATCAGTTAATTCAGAATTTTGAACAATCATATCATTACTGATTACAGTATCTTTTAAGTTATAATATTCCTCTTTTTGACTATTATAATATATTTCTTTCGTTAACCAGTTTCCGGTTGGAAATATTACCATATTATCATTCTTTACATTAAATATATCATGTCCCAAAGCATATTTATTATAAAATCCAAACATATTTCCAAGTGTAGGCATCACATCATACATTCCCATAATATAATCGTACTCAACAGCTTTATCAACTCTATCCTTTGTCCAAATAATAAATGGTACTTTTCTATTTAATTCATAACTATAATCATTGAAATCTACATAATTAGGATCATCTGGACTTAATATATCATTAGTAACTTTATCATAATTGTATAGTCTAACATAATCAGCCATAGGAAGTCTTGCATCATGATCTCCATAGAATATAACAACAGTATTATCCAATAAATTTTCTTTTTCTAATTCTTGAAAGAAAATACCAAGAGCATAATCAGCATAATGAGCTGATTTGAAATAATTTCCTAATTTTGTTCCTTCCATATAAGGATGACTAATAGTTTCTTTTATTCCATTTTCATTTATTATGTCTTCTTTAATATCTACATCAAATTCTCCATACTTATCTACTTCTGAAAAAGGAGTATGATTAGTTAACATAATAAATGTACCATAATATTTTTCATGTTCCTCATTAATCTTTTTTAATTTTTGAACAGATTGCCTAAAAAATGAAACATCAGATAATCCTAATCCGATAACTTCATCAATTTCAAATTGATCCTTAGCAATTAAATCATCATATCCAAGATTTTTATGCATTATTCTTCTATTCCAATATTCACCATTATTCGCATGCATTGCAAACGTATAATAACCTTTTTCTTTTAATAATTTTGGAATTGAAACATATTCTTTATCCGCATAATCACTAAAAGCAGTACCAATATTTGCAGGCATTAATGATGTATTAAAAGTAAATTCAGTATCACTACTTGTACCAATACTAACTTGAGTATAAAAATTATCAAAATACATTCCACTACTAGCAAGTTTATTAAGATTTGGAGTTACTTCCATACCATTAAATTTTAGTCCTATCAAAAAGTTTTGTATGCTTTCGCCATGAATAACAAGTATATTCTTCCCTTCAAACATTCCTGTAAATTCATTTGATCTAGGCTTTTCAACATTTTTATAGAATTCATTAAATTCTTTTAAAGCGGAATCATAACCAAAAAGTGCAGCAAATTTAGGTTCAACACTTTTAACAAAATCGTTAATGTGATAAATATATATACCAAATTTTTTAACTACATACTCTCTGTTCCATTGTTTAGTAAGCCTACTGACATCTGTTCCAGATAAGGTAAACATAAATGTAATCATACAAAGTAAACCAACAAACAACGTTTTATAAAATCTTCTTTTACTCTTATAATTAAATGGTGATGTAATATATTTATCTTTTTTTAAATACATATGATGAAGTATTATTAAAGAAATAGGCATAATAATATAAACTAAATCCTTAGGTTGTAATACGTTTTCAACGACAGCATCACCAACATCAGTTATAAATCTCGCAGTTGAAAGTAAGGAAATAGAAGAATAGCTAGTATAAAAAGTATAATATGCAGAATTAAGCACACATATCAAAGATAGTAAAACTGTTACAACTTCTAAATAAATAAATCTACCTTTTTCATTGAACAAATACGCGAAAGCACCAATAAAAATAGAAAATGTCATATCGGCCAATAAAGCATCAAAATCAAATAATACACCATTTCCCATTGTTAAAATTCTAAGCAAAACACCATTAATAGTGTTCATTAAAACAAAAAAAACAAATAATCTATTTTCACTAATAATATTAGCTAAATAGTCAATAAAACTCATAGTTGACTGCTTTGGATCATTTTTAAAATTATTAAAACTATTTTTAATTTTAGTAAAAAAACCTATATGTTCTTCATTTTTTTTATTAGTAGAAGCATTCTTTTTCTTATTACGTTTATTAAATGATACTACTTCTTTATTTCTTTTTTTATTTTCAGATTTATACATAGCCATACCTCGCTAAATAATTATAACAAAATATAATGAATAATTCAAACATTCATATAAATATTAAACCAAGACATTTCTATATCTTGGTTAAATCATTTATTATTTTTTCTCTTGCAGCATTCATACTCATTCCTAGTACAAATATATATGAAATCAAATTAATCCATATCATTAAAGTTAGTATTCCAGAAATTCCTCCATAATAGGTTTCATAATTAGAAAAATATTCTATATACAAAGAATATCCCCATGTAGAAATAACTAGAAGAATTGAGGCAAATATAGCCCCATAACTTGTCCTTTTTTTACTTTTTCCACTAGGAGAAAATTTATACAATATTTTAACAAAAATAAATACCAATAAAAAAGTAACTGGATACTTCAATAAATTATATAACATATAATAAATATTTGTAGCCATATCGGTTTTAGTTAATCTTGCTATAAAATCAATCATTCTAGTATTAATAACAGGAATTATTAACAAAATAGTAAATAAGATTACTAAAATTATTACTAAGAAAACTGATTTAATCTTATTTTTAATATAACTAGATTTCTTAATACCATAAATTGAATTTGAAGTAACTATCATTGAATATGTACCATTGGATGCTAAAAGAAGAGAAACTATTAAAAGAATCCATGTACTATTAGTAGATCCTTCTCCAGCAATTGATGAAATTAAAGAAGCAAGATTACTAGGAAAGCTAGTACTAAGAGCTTCATATAAAGTACTTTTACCAACATCAATATTTGCTATAATTGTTGCTAATATAGTAAGCAATGGAATAATCATCATCATAAAGAAAAAGGCCAGATTTCCAGGTAAAACCTCCATTTCTGGCTTTCTAATACTTATAAATAAATAATGTAAGAATCTTTTTACTTTTTCTTTCATAAAATCCTCTAACGATAATCTTCTTTGTCTTTTCTCATTTCGATTGTAGCTTCATTAATAGCATCATCTATAGTCTTTATCTCATCAACAATCATACTATATCCAATTGCAGCACCAAATCCATAAGGTAAAGATTTAAATTCTTTAGCTAATTTCTTTGAATATGTTGATATTTGTTGTTCACTATATCCAACAAGATAAATTAAGAACTCATTACCATCACTACGAATAATTTCACTATTTTCAAGTTGAGTATTAATAAGAACACTTGCTGCACCAATAATAAGTTTATCACCTTGTTCATGTCCATAATTATCATTTACATATTTAATATTATTTAAGTCAATTATAATTACAGACTGTGGATATTTTTGAGATTCATTCCATATCTTTATACTATGATTTAAATAATTTCTATTTTTTAACGAAGTTAAAATATCAGTATATTTTCTTCTTTCTTCTTTTTTAATCTTTTTAACAGTCTTTGTCTTTTTAAATAAGAAATATAAAGCAAGTAATACAACAACTGGAGTTAAAATAATAGTTAATAAAAGTATATATAATTCTTCAAAAGAACTTCTTTCTAGAATAGAAGAGTTAAGACTATTAATTCCAGCATTTCTGTAATTATAATAAGAGTTTGTACCAATAATATAGTTAAATAAATCATAAAAAACTTTATTTGAATCATCGTTATTGATCATAAATTTATAATCACTAGTAATAGAAGATTCATAAAGAACATCATAATCCTTAAATTTATTATTTTTATAGTATTGATATACTTCTTTATCTACAACTATCAATTTATTTTCACTATCTTTAGTTAATGAAGAAACATTTGAAACAGGAACCAATTGTGCCTTAGTATTATCTTTAAAATAATTATAAATTGTATTACTCTCAACTATTATAACCTTTTTCCCTTTCATAGATTCAAAGCTTTCTACAACAAATCCGTCTTCTGGCTCACCTAATACAACATATTTCTCAATAAATGGAGATATAGTCGCATTATATTTAGGGCTATCATAATCATAATAATTGAAATATATATCAATATCACCATTGTCAATTGCAGACTTAAGTTGATCTAAAGATTTATATTCTACAAATTCAAACAAGTCATTCTGCGAATTTGCAAGTCTAGACATTCTATCAATATATTCTGCTGCTATACCAGTAAATGTATTGCCTTCCAAATTTTCATATGGTAAATTTTCAACAAATCCATATTTATATGTTTTTGTTAAAAATTCAGCTTTTTCTTTATCATTTATATTAGACTTTGTAGTTAAATAATTTAACATTATTTTATTATATGAAGAAATATATTTTTTCTCTTTCCAATTGTTAAAATATTTTTTTACAATAGTATTCATTCTTTCATTATTTTCATTATCAGCTAAAGTTAATACTATTCTTTTATTTAAATCAGTAAAAATATACTTTATTACATATTTATCATTTTTATATGTCTTATCTAAATACATAATATTTGGAACAATAATCATATCAGTTGTTCCTTCTTCATATTCCTTAAATAATGTTTCAGAATTTTCATATGATTTATATTTTAAACTACTATAAGATTTTAAATAGTATAAGATTTCATCAGAATCTTTTTCTAAAATTCCTATAGTTTTTTGACCAACGTCTTCAATTCTATCTACTCTTCCAGCATCTTTACCATACAATATATATACATCATCTTGTAATAATAAATCATTACTTTCCATAACATCTTGATTACTTAACAATCTAAAACGATATCCATTAGAATTTGTTCCAGTTTCTCTAGAATAAGGAATTATATTAAATTCAAATCCAGTATCTTCGCTGAAATCATTAATAAATTTTCTAAAAACTCCAGATTCTCCGAATATAGGATAGTCATTTATCATATTAAAATCAATTATTGTAGTTAAATGTTCTTCAATCCATTTATTATCTGATGCAGTAAAAGAATTCTTATCTTCCATATTAAAATAATAATATAATCCTAAGAAAACTAAAACGGATACTATAATTGGTATTCCAATTATCCACTTTTTCTTTAATTTCATTTAATTCACCCACTAACTATCTATTCTTAGTCCATACAAAAGCACTCTTACCAGCCTTACTATATCCAATTATAGGGAATTGTCTACTAGCAACTGTATTAACAGTATCTTCCTTTGATTGAGCATCAGATGTTTTTCTAGTTATCTTAATACTACAAGAAAACTCAGATTTCTTATCTTTAACATATCCGTAAATTATATACTCTCCATCCTCTTTTATCTCAATTTTTTGTTCTTTGTTATAATTTACTCCTTCTACATTAGTAAGACCATAATCTAAAGCATACTCGTTCTTTGATAAATCTTTACTAAATTTAACAACAACGTTTTCAGTAAAATTACCTTCTTCATCCATTTTACCAGTAGCTTCTAATGTACAATCATAAAATTTCGTAATATAAACTTCTACATCATAAACCTTTTTTTGTTCATCTGTTAATGCTGCCATTACTTTATCAGCATATGCTCTTGTAGGTTCTAATTCTGTATTATCAGCAACTGTAACTATAACTTTAAAAATCTTTCCACTCAAATAAGGTTTAGTTACTTTTAAAACCTGTTCATCTTGCATAATACTATCTTCTATATTTTTAATTTGTTCTTCAGTTATAGGAAATTTTTCAATATCATCAAGTCTATCTCCATATACTGGTAATCCACTACTACCAATAAATAATTTATATAAAAAGTAAGCAAATCCTACTACGATTATATATACTAAAATTACAAAAGATGACAACTTATGTTTTCTTATGTACCCCATTTTCTCACCTCGACTATTATATTATACAACAAAAGAAAAATATTTTGTATATAAAAAGCTTTATTTTATTAAAAGAAAAACATCAATTAGATGTTTTCTTTAAACTTTATTATTTTTTTAAATATTCAAGCAATCTATCATTAACTATTTGAGGATTAGCATTGCCTTTTGTTTCTTTCATTATTTGCCCCATCAAATACTTGATTGCTCTTTCATTTCCATTTCGATAATCTTCTACACTTTGAGTATTATTATCAAGAACTGTTTTTATTATATCTAGTAGCTCATCTTCATTCATTTCTTTTATATTATGACTTTTTAATATTTCATCAATTGAAGAATCTTCTTCCATTATATCTTCAATTATATCTTTAAATATTTTACTATTTATCTTTCCTTTATCAAGATAATTAACTACATCAATAAACTTTTCATCACTACATTTTGTATCCGCAAGAACCATTTCATTTTTATTTAAATATGCAGCAATGTCACCTAATAAAAGATTACTTGCTATTACAAGATTTATTTTACCGATATACTTATTTAAATAATCAGAAATAGCTCTATTTTGAATTATTTTTTCAATATTAATATCACTTATGCCAGCTTTTCTATAAGCATCTCTTCTATCTTCAGCAGACATAGGTAAGCCATCTTTAGTTTCTTTTATATATTCATCTGTTAAATCCACAAAAGGAATATCTGGTTCAGGAAAATATCTATAATCATTTCCAGTTTCTTTTACTCTCATTAAAATAGTAGACATAGTT
Source organism: uncultured Clostridium sp. (assembly GCA_946541575.1). Classification (GTDB taxonomy): domain Bacteria; phylum Bacillota_I; class Bacilli_A; order RF39; family UBA660; genus RUG13868. The sequence goes on from CAMNJQ010000024.1 coordinate 26,376, forward strand.
TTATCATCAAATCTTCTAGTTTGTTCTTTGAATGTTTCACCTTTTTCATAAAGTGCTATTTGTCTTTGTTCTTCATATTTAATAGCTACTCCAACATTTGATATAGATCCAATATTTTTCACTTCTACTTTAGTATTTAACTTATCTGTTTTACTAACTGAGACATTACAATCACATCTCATACTTCCTTCTTCTATCTTACAATCTGAAACATCTGCATATAAAAGTAATTCTCTTAATTTCTCTAAATATTTTACAGCCTCTTCTGCACTATTCATATCTGCTTCTGTTACTATTTCAACAAGAGGAACTCCTGCTCTATTATAATCAAGTAAAGAATTCTTTTCACTATGAATACTTTTACAAGTATCCTCTTCTATATGAATATCATGAATTCTAATTTTTTTCTTCCCATCATTTGTATCAATTTCTACATATCCATTTACACCTATAGGAGTTCTATTTTGAGTAATTTGATAATTCTTTGGATTATCCGGATAAAAATAGTTTTTTCTATCAAAATGCATATGCTTATTAATCTCACAATTTAATACTAAAGCAGCACGAAGTCCTAAACGTATTACTTCTTCATTTAAAGTTGGAAGAGTTCCAGGATAACCTAAGTCAACTACATTAGTGCATGTATTTGCCATTTTTCCATAATGATTTGCACTATTAGAAAATATTTTAGTTTTAGTCTTTAATTCAGCATGTACTTCAATTCCTACAGTTGTTTTATAATTATTCATTTTTATCACCTCTTGGATCTAAATCTAGTTTTAATTTTTTTTCAACAAAAGATGCAAATTGATACATTTTTGCTTCTTCAAAACTATTTCCAATTATATGTAATCCGATTGGTAATTTATCTTTAGAAAATCCCATTGGAATACTCATTCCAGGAAGTCCAGCCATATTTACTGGTATTACTAAAATATCATCCATAAATGATTTTGATGGATCTGCTGATTCAATAGAAATATCGTATGCAGAATCAGTTGTAGTAGGTCCTAAAATCAAATCATACTTTTCAAATGCTTTTTTAAAACTTTTTCTAATATCATCTCTTATACTCATAGCCTTATCATAATAAACCTTAGCATTTTCTCCACTAAGAATATATGACCCAACCATTATTCTTCTTTTAACCTCATCACCAAATCCAATTTGTCTTGTTTTAGTATATAATTCTTCTAAATTTTTAGGGTTTTCATAAGAATAACCATATTTTACTCCATCAAATCTAGCCAAATTTCCACTTGCTTCTCCCATAGCAATTATTTGATATAAAGTTACTGCGTTTTCTATGTAATCTATATCAATATAATCTACTGAACAGCCGTTTTTCTTTAATAAATCTAAAACTTTATTAAATTGATTTAAAACATCATCTGACACGATATTTGAAACAAAATAGTTAGGAACTGCAATCTTCATTCCTTTTATATTTTTACCAATTAATCTTGTAAAGTCTTCACTCTCACAATTTACACTTGTTAAATCTTTATCATCTTTTCCAACAAGAATATTCAAAAGTTCTGCATTTTCTTCTACATTCCTAGTCATAGGGCCAATTTGATCCATACTTGATGCAAATGCAACTAAACCATATCTAGAAATTCTTCCATAAGTTGGTTTCATACCAACAATTCCACAATGTGATGCTGGTTGTCTTATTGATCCTCCAGTATCACTCCCCAATGCAAGCGGAACTAATCTTGCAGAAACGCATGAAGCACTACCTCCACTTGATCCACCAGTTATTTTTTCTTTATTCCATGGATTATGAGGAGCACCATAATAACTTGTCTTAGAACAAGATCCCATTGCAAACTCATCCATATTTGTTTTTCCAATAATAATCATATGTCTTTCATTTATTTTATCAACTACAGTAGCATTATAAATAGGAACAAAATTATCTAATATTCTTGATGCACATGTAGTTCTTAAATCTTCTGTACAAATATTATCTTTAACAGCAATAGGAATTCCAAAAAACAAATTATCTACTTCCATATTTTCGAGTTCTTCTGCTTTTTTTAATGCATTTTCTTTATTTAATGTTATAAAAGCATTTAAGTCATTATTTACTTCGATTCTATCAAAAGCTTCTAAAACTAAATCTTTAGGTTTAATTTTTTTACTTTTCAATAATTCATTTATTTCCTTTATACTCAAATCTAAATATTTACTCATTTAACATCACCGGTACTTCCACAAAATTTCCTGTCGAATGAGGAACATTTTTCATAACTTTTTTATAATCTAACATTTTACCTTCCTCATCTTTTCTCAAAACAGTATTATGTTCTACTGGAGTAATTAATATCTCTTCATCATAATCTTTAACAGATTTAATCTTATCAATATCATCCATTAACTTTTTTAGTTGAACTCTAAACTTTTCTATTTCTTCTTCATCAAGATTTATTCTAGCAAGATGTGCAACATGTAATACTTCTTCACGTGATAATTTTTCCATAGTATCACTCCTTTTTTCATTACACTATTATAGCATATTTGAATCAAAGATAAAGAATTTATTAGTCTTTTAATAAAAAGAGTAGAAAAAAAAGAATACAACCATTATAATTATTTTATAAAGTAGTGGTGGCCATTATGAGATTAAAAGAATTTATTATTTTTATTATAATATTTACTATTATCTATTTTTTATCGTTTGCTATTTATGATTACTTTCAAAACAAAAAAGACATCAAAAAAGCATCTTCAAATAAAGAGGAATTAATAAACAGTAATAGTTATAAAAAATTTGCAAGCTTTTATCAAATAACTTCAAATATCGAAGAACAAGTCTTAAAAAATATCGCAACAACTATACAAAATAATTATTATATCAACCTATCAAGTTTTTCTAATGAATGGAATATAACCGTTAACGAATTAATTATAGTAATTCTATTTCTTGAATATATTGGAATAATTAAAAAAAGAGGAATATCTTATGACAGCAACAGTACTTTTCCTCTAAATGATAATGATGAGAGTTTAATAGTTAAATATTCACTTTATTTTTCTAATAAAATGGAATTCAATGAAATAATTAGAAATGCAGGTTTTAACTCCACAAAAGAATTAGAATATCTTTATTCAAAATTTTTACTTCCAGGAATAATTATAGACAATAATTCTATTTATTACGTAGGTGATTTAAATGAATAAAAAAAGAATAATAATTTACGTTTTATTGATAATAATATTTACATTATATAATTTCTATTTTAGACCAGTAGAAGGAAATGTACTTGTTACAAAAGAATACAAAAATAGTGATTCATACATAAATAACTTATATATGAGTGATGAATACTTCAAAAAAAATATATTAAATAAGGATTATTATTATATATATGATAAACTCATTGAAGCTAGTCTTGATGACGAATACAATATAAGCATTAAATGTAACGAAAGTATTAATGAATGTAAAAAGAATTTTATAAATAGTTATTATGCTTTATATTTAGATCACCCAGAACTTATCAGTTTTGTAGGTATTAATGCATATAGAGTAGAAAATGGATATATATCATATCAAAATTATGGCAATTTAAGTAAAATAAAATACTTTTTTGGAATAAGAAGAATAGAACGAGAAATCGATATAATAAAAAAAGAAACAAAAAATATGACCGACAAAGAAAAAATAATTTACGTTTATGATTATGTAGCATCACACCAATACGATAGACTATTTACATTTACTAAATCTAATCAATCAGCTTATAGCTTTTTCACAGGAGGAAACTCAGTTTGTGCAGGATTTGCAAAAGCATCACAATTGATATTTCAAAACATAGGAATTAAATCATATTTAGTTTTATCAAGCACTCACATGTGGAATTATGTAGAATATGAAGGCAAATATTATGTATTTGATGCAACAATGGGAGCCAGTCTAAAAAACAAAGACAATGTTCATTTCTATGATGGATTAGGTGAAACAACAATAGATTCAGCTACAGGCCTATTCACAAATTTATATCCTGAAATAGAACAAACAAAATTAAAAGATATATTTAAATTATAAAATGAGATTGAAATCAATCTCATTTTTTTATTCACATTTAAAACCTTTTTCTTTAAGTATTTCTTTAGCTTTCTCTTTAGATGTCTTTGTAGTTACATAAAATATATTGTTATCTTTTTTTAATTCTTCTTTATTTACCTCTGAAGTAATCTTTAAACTATTTTTAGTCTCTTCGGTAATTTTACAATTTGAAAAAGCATCATTGTTTTTACACATTTCATAATCGCTTTTAGCATTATTCATACATTCTTCTAAATTATTTCCACACCCAAGTACCGATAAATCTTCTACTTTACTAAAATCAACTACTTCTTCGATTAAAATAGAATCAATCTCTTCCCAATCACTATCATAATTAATAGTATAGCTACTTTTAACAGCCCCTTGACCAGTTTCCATTGAACAAACTAATTTATTATCATTTTTCCCACAACCGCTTAAGATTGTAAGTGGTATTAGTAATAAACAAGATTTTATAACTTTATTTTTCATACAAATATCAACTCCCACAAATTATTCACAAGAAATATCTTCGTCTCGTTCTTCCATAATCTTTTTCATTTCGTCTTTAGCAGTTTTTGCATTTAAATCTTCCAAGTAATTTGGAATTCTATCCGGTATTACTCTTGCAGTAAAAGTAAAGCCTGATTTAGATTTTTTAGATATTCTACAATTTTCAATATTTGAGTCATCATTATTACAACTATTTTCAGAATCTTTAATCAATTTTTCAAGACATTCTTCATCAGTATAATCAGAATCACAACCTAGATTATTCTTTTTATCACTCCTAATTTTAATAACTGCTTTAATATCAATTCCAATTATTTCTGTCTTTTCAGAGTTATACTTAAAACTAACAGTATGAGTATATGAATCATACATAGTCTTAGTACAAGACAATACCTTATCACTTTTTCCACAAGCAGTAATAAGCGGAATCAGCATAAACACAAATAATAACAAAATTTTATCTTTCATAACTATATACCTCACTTTAATTATATAACGATAATCATAATTAATAAAATAAAAATTCACATTTTTTTACATTATTTTCAAAAAAATAAAACATATTTATTGATAAATTTAATTTTGTGTTTTATATTTTAGTTAAATAGGAGGAGATATGAACAGAAAGATAAGAGTTGTGCAATATGGTGTTGGTAAGATGAGTTTATACACCATGCGCTATGCCCTAGAAAAAGGTTGTGAAATAGTAGGAGCAATTGATATTAATCCAGAAATAATTGGAAAAGATTTATCTATTATTTTAGGAGGAAATGCAACTGGAGTACTAGTAACATCTGTAAATGATGCTGAAAAGATGTTAAAAGAAGTTAAACCAGATATATGTATCATTACTACTATGAGTTTATTTAATGATATTTACCAATCTTTAGAGGTATGCGCAAAATTAGGAATTAACGCAATTACTACTTGTGAAGAGGCATTCTTCCCTATCAATTCAAATCCAGTTTCTACTAAAGCAATTAATGCCATTGCTCGAGAAACAGGGTGTACAATTACAGGTAGCGGATATCAAGACGTGTATTGGGGAGAATTAATTTCTTCAATCGCCGCTTCAACGCAAAGAATTACTAAAATAAAAGGTAGTTCAAGCTATAACGTTGAAGAATATGGTATTGCACTAGCAGAAGCCCATGGAGCTGGGCTTACACTTGACGAATTCGAAGAAAAGATTGCTAAGGCTGATGAAATGTCTGATGAAGAAAGACAAGAGATTATCAATCGCTGCGAATTTGCACCTTCTTACATGTGGAGTGTTAATGGCTGGCTAGCTGAAAAATTAGGCCTAACAGTTATTAGCCAAACACAAAAATGTGTTCCACAAACACACAGTGAAGATTTAGAGTCAAGTACATTAGGTATGACAATTCCAAAGGGAAATGCAACTGGAATGAGTGCGGTCGTTACTACTCAAACAGAAGAAGGAATTACAATTGAATCTGAATGCATTGGTAAAGTATATTCAAAAGATGATTATGATAAAAACGAATGGACTGTTTATGGAGAGCCAGATACAACAATAGTTGTAAATAGGCCTTCAACTGTAGAGTTAACATGTGCTACTATAGTTAATAGAATACCAGATGTTATAAATGCCGAACCTGGTTATATTACAACAGACCAAATCGGTGAACCAATGTTTAAAGTTAAACCTTTGAATGAATATGTTACAAAGGCAGAATAAAAAGAATGCTCTGGGCGAACATTCTTTTTTATTTCCTTAAAACTTTTACTTGTGTTATTTCTGATTTATCAACTGGAATATTAAAAAACTTATTTATTCCTCCACTGACAACGATAGGAGTCATATTTTTTCCTTGAATTAAAGCCCATGCTTTTTCACTATCTATCTCTTCTGAACTATCATCAATAACTTTATAAAAAAGGCCATCTAATAATTGAATAATTCTTTCCTTTCCATCACCTATAAATATTGTTCCCCTACACATATCAGTTTTTTTATAAATCCAAGGCCTAAAAAAAGTTGTATTCCCTTCAATATTTTTTTCTTTTGTCATTTCCCAATATCCATAATCTAAGTATTTAGAAGGATTATTTAAAATCATATTTGATTTAACATATCCATTATGAAGATGGCCACTTCCTACCATATCAAATCTCTTTAAAAAATGAGCTAATAATTCTAATTCTATTCTTTGTGAATCAGTAAGTTTAAGTTCACTTTGATATGCAATAGAAAGTGCTTGTCTAATCACTTTAGGATTATGACTAAGTAAAATATTATATAAAGAATCATTTTCTTTAGGAATCATTAAACCATTTTTTGCATCTTCTAAAAATTCAACTAAAGCATGACCACTATCTTGAGAACTTGGGGCAAAAGCGCTATGTCTCGGATGAAATTCTGTAATTCTTGTATCACCTAAAATAACAGAATCATTAAATAATGGAAATACCATACCAGATCCTACCTTTTCTAAGCTCTTATATGAAGATTCAAATTCACTAGAACATCCAAATAAATCATGATTTCCTAAACTAAGAACTACAGGACTAATTTCTGATATTTCACTTAAAAATCTTTTTAAATATTCAAAACTTTTATTTCCAAAAGAATATTTATTTCCGCTTAAAATGTCACCAGCAACTAAAATCATATCAGGATTCAACAAAGAAATATTTTGAGGTAAATTTGTCTTTCTTTTTCCAGGATAATCATGTAAGTCAGATATTAATACAATATTTTTATTAACTTTCTCATTTAGTAAAGTATAATTAACAACCAAATTTTCCATACAATCCCCTCTTTTATAGCCGTATATTATACCACAAAATAAGGTAAATTTCAAATTATTCGTAATTCCCATAGAAATTACTATCTACATTCTTTTCAAAAACAGTAATTTTTTCATTTGTATCAACTGTAACTAATAATAAATTATCTATATTTTCATATTTTAAATTTTTTAATCGTGTTATAAGCCATTCCTTCGTCTTTTTAATGGACTTTAAGTTATTATTCATTATCTTTCCATCAATTATTACATTAGTACATATCCCTTTAAAAGGGACTTTCATCTTTACATCATTTGGAGTCAAAGATTTATACTTAGACTTTGGTAAAAAACTAATCTTGCCATTAGATTCCATAAATGCATATTCTATTTCTGATATATCAAAAAAACCACTTAATCTAGCTTCTTCTAAAAGTTCATTAATATCAAGTTTTGAACTAACCAGTCCTTTTTGTATTATTCGACCATTATCGATAATAGTAATTGGAGTTCCACTTATAAGTCTTCTCAAAATTATGCTTTTAGATGTTATATAAGAAATAAAAAGAGAAGTTAAAGAATAAACTGTCATTACAATTATTCCATCAAAAAAAACAACTTCCTTGTTAACTGTCATTTCTGCAACAACATTTCCAATCGATATACCAATTACATAGTCAAACATATTAAGCTGATTTATTTGTTTTTTTCCAAGAGCATTTGTTAAAATAAAAAGTGCGATTAAAGATCCAACTGACTTAACAACAAGCATAAAAAAATCCATAACATCACCATTAATATTATGGATAATTATTATTAAAATAATCCTATTATTTCATTGTTTTCATCTAAATCAATAATCTCATAATTAGGTTTCTTTGGAAGCCCTGGCATAGTTAATATTGATCCCAATAAAACTGTTATAAACCCTGCTCCAGTTCTTAATTCAATATCTCTTACAGTAACTTCAAAATCTTTTGGATATCCTAATTTTTTAGGATCATCACTAATCGAATATTGTGTTTTTGCAATACAAATAGGTAAATCATTTTCATCTAATCTTTTAATCATTGCAATCTTCTCTTTAGCTTCTTTTGAATATATAACTTTACCTGCATGATATATTTCTTTACATATTTTTTCTATCTTATCAGTTAAAGGATCACTAAGTTCATATAATTGATTAAAATCATTTTCATAATTACATACTTCGCAAACTCTATCAGCAAGTGCAACAGCACCAACTCCACCTTTTAAATATGTCTCACAAATAGAAAACTCTACATCATGTGACTCACAAAAGTTTTTAATCATATCTATTTCTTCTTTTGAATCATTAATAAATTTATTTAATGCTACAACTATATGAGAAGTAAACTTCTTTAAGTTCTCAATATGAACTTGTAAATTAGGTAATCCTTGTTGTAAAAATATTAAATTTTCATCATTAATATCTTCTTCTTTAGCACCACCATTATACTTTAAAGCTCTTGTAGTAACTGCTAATACTACACAATCAGGTTTTAAATTAGCAATTCGACATTTAACGTCCATAAATTTTTCAGCACCTAAATCAGCACCAAATCCTGCTTCTGTTACAACATAATCACCTAAGCTTAACCCTAAGTTTGTAGCAACTATAGAATTACATCCATGAGCAATATTAGCAAATGGACCGCCATGAATAATTACTGGATTATTTTCAAGTGTTTGAACTAAATTAGGATTAAAAGCATCTTTTAATAAAGTAACTAAAGATCCCTCAAGCTTTAAATCCCTAGCATAAATTGGATTTCCAGCTGTATCTAAAGCAAGCATAATATTTCCCAATTTATATTTTAATTCTTCTAAATCTTTTGATAAGCAGAAAATACTCATAATTTCAGATGCAGCAGTTATATTAAATCCATTATTTTCAACAATTCCATCTTTTATTTCATATGAAATTTTTCTTAAAGATCTATCATTAACATCAAGACATCTTTTAAAATATATTTTATCTGGATCAATATTTAAAGAATTTCCTTGATAGATGTGATTATCTATTGCAGCAGATACTAAATTATTACAACTAGTAATTGCATGTAAGTCACCAGTAAAATGAAGATTAATATCTTCCATAGGTACCACTTGACTATATCCTCCACCAGTAGCACCACCTTTAAGTCCAAAAACAGGCCCTAACGAAGGTTCTCTTAGAACTCCAACTGCTTTTTTTCCAATATGATTCAAAGCATCAACTAATCCGATTGACACTGTTGTTTTCCCTTCACCATATGGAGTAGGATTTACCGCTGTTACCAAAATAAGTTTACCAGTATGTCCTGTCATAACATCATTAAACTTAATTTTAGCTTTATATTTACCATATAGTTCATATTGTTCATCATCAAGTCCAAGTTTATGTGCAATTTCACTAATTGGTTTTTTTGTACAAGTTTTTGCAATTTCTATATCATTCATCATTATCACCCACAAACATTATAACATATTACATACTCTTATGCTATAATACTTTTTGGTGATTGAAATGGATCTGAACTCATGTGAATTATGTCCAAGAAAATGTAGAGTAAATAGAATAAAAGGAGAAATAGGTTTTTGTAATGCAGGAAGCAAAATTAAAATAGCTAGATACTCACTTCACTATTGGGAAGAACCATGTATTTCTGGAGAAAACGGATCAGGTACTATTTTCTTTTCTTGTTGTAATTTAAAATGTATTTATTGTCAAAACCATAATATATCAATAAAGAATAATGGAAAAGAAATATCAATAGATAAGTTTATAAATATATGCTTAAAACTACAAGAAATGGGTGCTAATAACATAAATTTGGTAACACCAACTATGTACATTCCACTAATAAAAGAAGGAATAATAAAGGCAAAAGAAAAAGGACTATCACTACCAATTGTATACAATTCAAGTGGATATGAATCAGTAGAAGCCTTAAAAGAATTAGATGGATTAATAGACATTTATTTACCTGATTTTAAATATTATGACAATAAGTTAGCAACAAATTTTTCTAAAGTAGATAATTATCTAGAAATCACTAAACAAGCAATTAAAGAAATGTATAGACAAGTTGGAAAACCTGTTATAAAAAATGATTTAATGAAAAAAGGATTAATAGTAAGACATCTTTTACTTCCAACTCATATAGAAGATTCAAAAAAAATTATAAAATACTTATATGAAACATATAGAGATAATATTTATATAAGTATTATGAATCAATACACACCTATAATTAAAAATAATAAATTTAAAGAGTTAAATAACCCTGTAGAAGAAATTGAGTATGATAATTTAATAAACTTTGCATGCGATTTAGGAATTACAAACGCTTTTATTCAAGAAGGAGAAACATGCAAAGAAAGTTTCATTCCAGATTTCGATAATTATAGTGAAATATAAAAAGAATTCTATCTAGAATTCTTTTTTAATTTAATAACATTTTCCTTTATCTTATCTGTAGTAATTCCTTCTTGTTCAAATAATTCAGATATTGATCCTTGTTCTATAAATTTATCATCATATCCCATAGTAATAATTTTGTTTTTAAAATCATTTTTCATTAAAAACAATGAAATATGCTCCCCTAGTCCACCAGAAATAACATTATCCTCAATAGTAATTATTGAGTAGTTATTTTTTATCTTCATTAATAATTTTGTATCTAATGGCTTTATAAAAGTTGCATCTATTACCATTACACTTAGATTATATTTTTCATTCGCTTCAAAAGCAAGTTGAACCATTTTTCCAGTTGCTATTATTGCAACACCTTCACCCTTAGATAACACATCCCATTTACCATACTCAACTTTTTTGATTTCATCTAGTTTAATTAAGTCGCTACCTCTAGGATAACGAATTGCTACTATCTTATTTGAATTTATAGACCACTCTAATAATTTAGGTAAATCATTAATTGACTTTGGTGAAACAATAGTCATATTAGGCATTAACGATAAATATGATAAGTCAAAAATTCCTTGATGTGTCTGCCCATCATTTCCTACAATTCCAGCCCTATCAATTGCAAATACACAAGGTAATTCCTGCATACATACATCATGTAGAAGTTGATCAAATCCTCTTTGTAAAAAAGTGGAATAAACAGCAAAAACAGGAATCATACCATTACATGCAAGTCCAGCAGTAAAAGTTGTTGCATGTTCCTCACATATTCCAACATCAAAACTTCGTTCAGGAAACTCATTAAAAAAATTAGTCAACCCTACACCATCTTTCATAGCGGCAGTTACAGCAACGATATTTTTATTTTTTCTTGCTAATTCAACCATTGTTTTACCAAAGACTGTAGAATACGTCTCTTTAGAAGAAGCTATAACTCCCTTATCTTTGTCGAATGGAGATACAGCATGATATAAATCAGGATTTTCCATTGCATAATTATATCCTTTTCCTTTTTTAGTAACTGTGTGTATTATTATTGGTTTATCATTTTTCTTGGCTTGATTAAAAACTTTAATTAATAAAGATAAATCATGTCCATCTATAGGACCAATATAAGTTAACCCCATAGCTTCAAAATACTTTGATGGAACCAAAAAAGTTCTAAGTCTATCTTTAATTCTAGAAAGATATTTAATTGGTATACTACCTACCTTAGTACCATCCATACTATGCTTAATTTTATTTTTAACTTTTAAATATTTTGTATTTAAACTAATTCTACTTAAATAGCTTGAAATCCCACCAACATTTGATGAAATGCTCATACCATTATCGTTAAGAATTATTATCATTTTTGTTTTATTAAATCCTAAATCATTTATTGCTTCAAGGCTTTCACCACTACTTATTGATCCATCACCAATAACAGATATTACATTATAATTATCATGATTAATATCTCTAGCCCTAGCCATTCCTAAAGCAGCAGAAATAGAAGTACTACTATGTCCAGTTTCAAAAAAGTCATATTTACTTTCTTTCCTATAAGGAAAACCTCTTAAGCCTTTATATTTCCTTAAATTATCAAAATCTTTTTTTCTTCCAGTTAACATCTTATATACATAGCTTTGATGTCCTACATCAAAAATGACTTTATCATAATCAAAGTCAAAACATGATAAAAGAGCAATAGTAATTTCTACTATGCCCAAATTAGATGCTAAATGACCACCATTTTTAGATACTTTTTCAATTAAAAAGTCTCTTATCTCTTGTGCTAAAATCTTTTTCTCTTTAATTTTTAATTCTTTTATATCCTGTGGATTATTTATTTTATCCAGAATCATATAATCACCTACATCATTTTAAGATTTTACTAACGAAGATTTAGGACATTAAATTATATTATTTAAAAAGATAATACTGCATTTGTTTTCTTAATTCATACATCTTTTTCATTTCGTCTTCCAATCCCAATGTGTAATATATTTTACCACTTTTATCTTGTGATACAACATAATTTGAAGAAGGAAGTACTTCTTTTGTAAAGTACAGCCACCTATAAAAAGGAGAAAGCTCTAAATCCATATTGTTTAAAACATATGTCATTAACATATCAGGACTTAAATAATTAACATCTCCATAATCAATTTCATAATTACTCATAATAAGTGCGGTAGTGTTATATTGCTTATATACACTCTCTAAAGTATAATCATTATTTAAAAAATTAGTTGTAAATAATGCATCTTTACCATTAGGAGTAACCAAATGCGGTAAATGATCACCAAAGAATACAATAATAGTCTCTTCATCAATAGTGTTGATATAATCATACAATCTTCCTAATTGTTTATCAGCTAAATACATTCCTTCAGCATAAGAATGTACTACTTCATTTACATCTTTTGAATATGGACTTTCAACTATATTTATATCATAATTTTTATACCTTCCTTCGTAATAAGGCATATGTCCACCCATAGTTATTGTAAAATAAAATATCTTTTCATCCTTTGGTTTCTTTTCAAAATAATCAATCACTTGATCAGTTAAATACTCATCACTGACATATTCCCCACCCAAATCAATTTCATCATACAAATGATTTCTCTCATCTATATCATAAATATCATAAACTTTATCACAATTAAACATATTTGCACTAGAAGAGTTTAGTATTTTCGTTTTATATCCATTATTCTTTAATTCTTGAATAATTGAAGGATTATTTTTACTTGTTTTTTTATCAAATAATTGAATATATGGAGTATATCCTTTACTAAAATAATTTAAACTTCCACCTGTTAAAATTTCAAATTCAACATTTGAACTCATTCCACCATAAGAAGGTGAAATCATTTGTATAGCTTTTTCTTTTTCAATTAATTTATGATAATTCGGAGTTACATCTTTATCAAATTTTATCTTATTTAATTTAGATACGTCCCAAAATGATTCGGAAAAGATAACAATTATATTAGGCTTCTTCCAAGTACCATTAATTTTTTCAGCATTATCCAATAGTGATTGCAATTTTTTTTCATCATAATTATCAGGTTCAATTCTATTAGATTCAATAAGTTTACCATACATTCCAGAAATTACTCCATATTTATTAAAATATCTAGTATTACTAGCTGTTATAGCATTATCTTTACCATCAAAAATATTGTATACATGATTTAATAAAAACTTATCCAATCTTTTATTTGGTATAAATAATAAAAGCAAGATTAATATAGAGATTCCACTTCTAATAAAAGTATTTTTTGATAATACTACTTTAATATCAACCATTTTTGATATTTTAAATAAATATAAAAAAATCAATATAACTAATAAAGTTGGAAATAACAAAAAGTTTATACAATGTAAAAGTGAAACATCAGCAAATGCAGCTACTTCACCTGCATTTTGTAAAAATAAAACATCAGTTAATAATAGTGTGTCACTAGTATAATAAATTCTACCTTCATTAATAATAAAAACTACTAAAAATATAATTGCAAAAAATATATTAGTAAATGAAGTACGTCTAAATAATAATAATAAAATATTATAAATTGAATATATCAAAATTATTTCAATAAATATCGCAAAAAAACTTGATGAAAAAGAAAAAATACCAAAAGTACAAATACTATAGTAAATCTCCAAAATTAAAATAAAAACATATGGAAGAATATTTGAAATTAATGTCTTAGTATCTGAAGAAATTTTAAACTCATTTTTCTTACTTTTTTTATTATCATTTTTATGTTTATACTTAAATATAACAATTGGAATAAAACTAAAAAAATAAGTAAAAAAAACATTTAAAGGGCTAACTACACTTTGCATAAAAGTATAACCAATAAATAAATATATTAATAATAGAATTAAAGGTAAATATTCATTTATCTTATTAAATTTCAAATATAAAAGAGTAATAAATAAAAAATAAAAAGGAAAAAATATAAAAGAAAGAATATTTGCTATTTGATTAGGAATTAGTTGTAAAACAATTGATGTTAACATAAAAACAATCGCAATTAGCAAATATAGTTTTTCCTTATTCTTCACTATATTCTTCATTGATATTTCCCCCTTTCACTTTTTGAATATTAGAAGTCATTTCAACAGATGAAATCTTTTTAATATTAAAATATGACGAAATATATAATATTGAAACAAAGCAATAAAACGTCCATGTTAATATATTATTACTAATTAATAATAAGAAATCAAATAAACCATGTAAAATTATTGGAACAACAAAACTACAAATCAAAAGTATAATAGATTTTCTTTTAAATCCAATTGAATTATTAAGTTTAGCTAATCCAAAATAATAACCTGATGCAACAGCATAAAATCCGTGTGCTGGAACAGAAAGTAATGCTCTCAGTAATGCAGTATCAGTACTTGATTTAATGGCATCAATTGAAGGCATTGACATATATTCTATACTACTTAAAGTTGGTCGCATAACATAAATTAAATTTTCAAGCATGGCAAATCCAAGAGAAATAAAAACTGCATAAACTATACCATCATAAATGTGATTAAAATTTTTATTTTTCCATGTTCCAAAATACAATATTAAATATTTAAATCCTTCTTCAGCAAGTGCAACAATAAAAAAAGCTAAAATAAAACAACTAAAAGCATCAGTATCATTAATTTTAAATAAAGAAATCATATTAGATTCTACAAATGAAACTGGAACAGTAACTAGAACTCCCAAAAAGAATAATGTAAGTAACATTGGAATTGGCTCTTTTTCAATAAAATCCATTTTATAGATATAAATACATAAAAGAATTGCTGGAACAATCGCAAATACAACATTCAAAAATTGCCATAAAATTAAATTAATATCATCCATATTGCACCAACTTTCAGTATAATTATAACATAATAATAACCTTTTAAAAAATAAAAATAACCATTAAGGTTATTTTATTCATAATTTTCTGCTTTAACTTCAAAAAAGCTTTGTGGATGATTACAAACAGGGCAAACTCCAGGAGCTTTCTTTCCAATTACAACATGCCCACAATTTCTACAAATCCAAATTTTATCTTCATCTTTAGAAAAGACTACCTCATCTTCTATATTTTTAAGAAGTTTTCTATATCTTTCTTCATGATGTTTTTCAATAGCTCCAACCATTCTAAATTTTGTAGCTAATTCTTTAAATCCTTCTTTTTCAGCAGTCTTAGCAAAATCTTCATACATATCTGTCCACTCATAATTCTCACCATCAGCAGCAGCCTTTAAATTATCAATAGTTGATGGAACATCACCATCATTCAAATACTTAAACCATATTTTTGCATGTTCTTTTTCATTATTAGCAGTTTCTTCAAAAATTGAAGCTATTTGTTCATAACCATCCTTTTTTGCTTTAGAAGCAAAATAAGTATATTTATTTCTAGCTTGGCTTTCTCCTGCAAAAGCAGCCTTCAAATTCTCTTCAGTTTTTGTTCCTTTTAATTTTTTATAATCCACAATACTTCCTCCTTAATAGTGATTTTATTATATCATTAAATAATATATTTTCAATTACCTTTTTCTTTTACTATGTTTAACAAACTTGTTTAATCAACAAAAAAAGGAGCATTGCTCCTACTCTATATCAATAGTCTTTTTAGTATCTTTTTCTTGAACCATTGGAATTGTAACAACAAGTGTTCCATTTTCCATCTTAGCTTTTATATTATCTTCATCCATATTTCCGATATAAAAAGATCTTTCCATCTTTCCAAATCTTCTCTCATGATAATAATATTTCTTTCCATTTTTTTCATCTTTATATTCATCATTTTTAGATGCTTTAATAGTTATATAACCATCATTTGTCTCAATGTTAATTTCTTCCTTACTATATCCAGGAACATCAACTTCTATGTTATAAACACCATCTTTCTCATAAACATCGCATCTCATTGGATTATGGCGATGCTTTTCAGATCCAACTATATCATCAAAAACATCTTCAAATAAATTATTCATAGGCACTATTTTCATATCAATATCCTTCCTTTCATAAATATAATTATACTCTATTTTTAGCACTTGTCAATAGTGAGTGCTAAAATAATTATGCTTTTACATTTCATTTTTTATACAATAATCAAATAACAAAGTAGTGACTATGTAAAATACATAAGATATGATATAATATTACTAGGAGGTTCATTATGGAAAAAAATTCTAATAACTTAATTAAAACAATTATTTTCGTCGTAATTGTAGCAATCACTTGTTTAATATTCTTCGGATTAAATGAAAGTGATAAAACAGATGTACAATTAGTATCATTTGGATTTATACTTTTTGCAGAATTTGCAATTTATGCTTCTATTCTTCTTTCTACAATTTTTAATGAAAGAAAACTTAATAGTGCAGATATTATTTCAACTGGAGTATTATATGCTATCGGCTCATTCTTAATAAACACTATACTTAATATAAACGAAATGAGGCCACTAATCATATATAATATAATTGCAATATTAATATATATAGCACTATTATCTTCAGTTATTCTAATAAAGAAAAAATAAAAGTATTGTAAAAAATACTTTTTTATTTTAACATCTTTTAGTAAATTTACTTGAATTAAAACTAACTAAGTGCTAAAATACTAATATGAGTTTTGAAACAACTCCAATTATAGGGAATTAGTTAAATGGTATAATAATGGTCTCCAAAACCACTGTTGGGAGTTCGATTCTCTCATTCCCTGCCATTAAGAATATTAAAACACTAACTATTTAGTTAGTGTTTTTAAGTTATGTTGTAATATCTTAATATTAAGATTATTTATTCTTTTTAATTAATAATATAGTAGTTAATATTATTACAACAATAGGCGCTAATCTCATAAATATCCATTCAAATGCTTGATAGAATGTTCCTAATATAGCCCATTCGGTAATATTATAATTCCAAGTCTGATAAGGTCTATCTAGTATTGCTAACAATATGAATAACAAAATGATGCTTATATCTATAATTATCAAAGCTTGAATTTTTTCCTTTCTTTTCTCTTTTTGATAATTTGATAATTGCTCATTAATCACTTCTAATTTTGCAGATATTACTTTTAAATCATCTTTTTCTTTTTTTTCAATGTTTTCTCCAAGAATTTCACTAACCGGTGTTTCAAAAAGTTCTGATATTGTTACTAGCATTTCAGCATCTGGAACAGATAATCCTGTTTCCCATTTTGAAATTGTCTGTCTTACG
>CAMNJQ010000025.1 GCA_946541575.1 uncultured Clostridium sp.
ATTTCAAGATATTATAAAAAAGTATGAGAATCCATTAAGAAAAATATTAATAGTAGCAAAACAATATGAAAATAATATGGATTATTCAAAAGCATATAATGCATATATAATGGCATCATGGGTATGTGAAGAAAAAGAAGCGTCTGCTTTTAGAAGAAAAGCTTGCAAAATTTTTATTTCTAAAGTTCTATCTAAGTATAATGAAGATTTACTTCAGATTGCAGATATACTAAGAATGGAGAAAGATTTCATAAATGCAAAATGTATTACTAATGCAGTTAAAGAGCTAGCAGATGAATCAGATGATAGAATAAAGAAAGTTATTGAAGGTGAGATTAACTTTATTGAAAGCAAAGATGCAAATAGGCATAATTTAAGTGAAGTATTTTAAAGGAAAAATAAGTTTTAAGGCTGGTATAATTTCATATCAGCATTATAATTTAAAAATATTAACTTGTTAACAAGATTTTGGTATTTGTAATATGTTTTATTGGAGGCGAAAGCCTTCCTTAGATTCTTACATTACTCTTCATATAGTAATATAAACTTTAATGGTTATAAATTATATGTTAATGGTACTGCAATTAACTAAAAATGTCTTCTTAAAATAGGAATTTGAAATATAATTCCTATTTTTTACATACTCCCAATAACTGGAAAATTGAAAAAACTACAGTTTATAGCATAATAATTATGTAACCTAATAATTGATTTTAAAGGGTTTGGAGATTTTTAAGAAAACAAATTATAAAAATCAAAATACAATAGATAAAAATTCATAGTAATAAAATTTAATCAGATAAAATTATAAATAAGCTTTAAATTGAATTTGAAGAAGATCCAAATAAGGATGAATATAGAGTTATAGTATAAGAATATAACATTATGACACATATACATATAATAGTAACCCCTTAAAATTAAATAATATGATATAATATATTATAGGTGACAAGTATGATATTTGAAATATTAATGTCTAAAAATAAATTAAGTGTAGACTATTTAGAAACAAGAAAAGAAGAATTATTCAGAATAATACCAGAATTAAAAAATGAAGAATCATTTGATCAAAAAAGTGATTGGCATATTTATGATGTGTGGAAACATACTGAAGTTGCTCTATCTTACTCTAATTATGATTTTGAAGAAAGATTAGCTTTATTACTTCATGATATTGGTAAACCATTTTCATATCAAGACGATGGTGAAGTTAGACATTTTAAAGGTCATGCTGAGAAATCTGCTGAAATTTCAAAAGAAATATTAGAAAGACTAAAATATGATACATACACAATAAATAGAATTTTATTTTTAATTAAAAATCATTCGACGATTATTAATTTAAATAATATAGATGGAACAAACATCGATTTATATCAAAAACTGTTAAATATTCAGTATTGTGATACTAGAGCATATAATCCTGAAAAAATGGAGCCAGTAATACAAAGATTAAATAAAACAAGAGAAAAAATTAAAAAATTTTTATGGACGAATTTAAAAGATGAAAATGAAGAAAGATAGGAGAGAGAGGGGCAAAGAAAAATACTCTCGAAAAGTAATAGTCATTTTTCAATTATATAATAATTATATTAAGATTATTTTAAATTTATTATATTGCTAATTCTTTAATGATATAGTAAAAGTGTAGAGTTGTAGAAAAACACATAGCACTAATAAAGTAGTATTCTGGCTAATATTTGATTATAAGAATAAAAAAGAGGTATATAATGGAGTTTACTAATGAAGATATAAGTAAATATTTGGACAGTTTAGACATAAATGAAGAAAATGCATTAGACTTTTATAGAAGTT
Source organism: uncultured Clostridium sp. (assembly GCA_946541575.1). GTDB lineage: Bacteria > Bacillota_I > Bacilli_A > RF39 > UBA660 > RUG13868. The sequence goes on from CAMNJQ010000025.1 coordinate 1,819, forward strand.
CTATTAGAGGAGATTATAATACGCCTCAAGGATTTGTTTTTAGAAAAATATTGTCTCAATTAGAGGTTAGACATCATGTTGAAAATTTAGATTTAGCTGTTGGGCAATACAGATTTGGTGAAAGTTGTGAGATTATTAGGTCGGCACTTAGAGGTGAAACACATTATACCGATAAAATGATTGAGTTCGATAGAAGACCAAAACCAAATTATAGATGCTTAAATGAAAATGTGATAGGCAGTGTTATAGAGAGCAAAAAATTTGATGTTGAACAATCCGTTTTTTCATTACCAAGTAAAATTAAGGTGTTACAAGATAAAATAAATTCTACTCCTAAAAATGAAAAAGATAAGATTAGATTATTAAATAGCCAATTAGATACAGCTAAAGCACAATTACAGAGAGCAGACCAACAAAAATATAGCCTTAGCAATTTTGGCTTTCCGATGGAACAAGAAGCAACTGCCGAATGGAAGGATTTTTTAGATTCAAATATTCCCCAATTAAAAAGCGTAGTAGGTGAATATGTTGAAAACATTGCTAATATACAGGATAAAGAATTAAGTCAATTTACCGATTTGACTACAGCTAGTGTTGGAGATTTCTTATTATCACAGGCTAGTAGCAATAGATACATAGATAATTTTAAGGCTGATGTTGCTATGCATTTTAGGTTGTTAAAATTTGTTTATCAAAATAAAGATGTAGATTCATTGGATGAAATAATAAGTGGTATAAGAAGACAATTTGATACTGATTCGTTATCCAGTAGTATTATTTCAACAGATTCTCATGCTCCTAACTATTATAGACAAAACAGTTTAAATGGAGATAAAAAATTTTGGAAAGATACAGCAACTCCTCAAGACATACCAGAAAAAATGGAAGAGTTAGGCAGAAAATTTGGTGAATTATCTAAAATTGAAGATGAAGAAGAATATAAAAGAGGAGCTGTTGGAATATATAAGGACTTTATTCAGATTCATCCATTTGGAGATGGTAACGGAAGAACTTCTAGATACTTATTAGATTATATGTTTGTGAAAAGAGGAATAATGCCACCAGTTCTATATGATACATATTATGATAGAAGACAATTAGATTATGCTATGGATGAAGATATAAGGCAAAGTGGTAAAGATGATACTTTATTAAAATTTATAGATGAAGGAATTGGAGGACGAAGACAACCAAGATCAACTTATAGAAGATATAACTATCAAACAAGTACTGAAATAGGAGATTCTTCATTTGATAAAATGTTAGATAGCAAAACGGAAGAAGATATTGAAAAAGTTTTACAAAGGCAAATTAATGAGCAGGAGCTAGATGAAAACTATTCAATGACAAATCCAGAACAAAGAAAAAGTATTATTAGTACAATGAGATTACAAATTGAAAAGATAAAAAAATCACTGAAAGCTTTAGTAAATAAGAATGAAAAGGATAACAATGGAAAAGATGAAGAAAGAAATTGATCCCAATATAAAAAAAGCATATTCTGAAGCTTTAGTTATTATTAATAATTTGGAACCAGAATTATATAGTAAGATTCCTTATGGACTTATTAGCTTTTTTTATAGGAATAAAGACAATAATTATGTCGCTAATATTGATTTAACTAAAAGTATTAATGAACAGAATTTACTTGATGAAACAAGAGCTCTATTAGCAGTCATATATAGAGATTATATATGTAGTAAAGAAAAAAGAATTAAACTACTAAAAGAAGAAGAAAAATATTTCCAAGAAAAAAACGACAAATTGTTTGATATGTTCAATAATAAAGATACCAACGCAAAAGATCATAAGGAAGATGATGATATTCAAATATCTGAAAACAAAGAAATAACCATCATTAAAGAAAATATCTTTACGAGAATTAAGGCTTTTTTACAAAAAATGATATCAAGGAACAAATAATACTAAAAGTTATATATGGAAGTTGATTAAAATATCAACTTCTTTTTTATTTTTTAATAAGAGGAGGTACATTATCAAATAAGTGATATGAAGGTATGAAAGAGCAAAAAAAGATGAAAAAGTTTCACACCATATGGAATTAATACAAATAGACTTTTAGTAAGAGGGATTCGAGTTTTAGATGAAGAACAACCATTAGATAATAATTTAGATAGTAATATAGAACAAGCTAATAATTCAAATGTTAATGATAATGATACAGAATTTTTTGAAAGTAGAAATGCAAAATATAATAAAGCCATTCTAATTATTAAAATTACAGTTATTGTTGTGTTTCTATTACTTGTATTAGGATTAGTTTCTAGTATTTTACCAAAGAAAAAAGCTAGAATTTCTAAAAAAACTAATTATAAAAATATATATTAATATAACTATTATAATACCAATTTATTCCTTTTAATAAAATGATATGAAGATATAGCAAAATCATTACAAAATGATATTG